>NZ_WKDB01000058.1:0-38971 GCF_021606215.1 Pseudomonas sp. PA-5-4B
TGGCAGAGGGCCGCCCGTGCTAGTGAAGGCGACCCCTAGTCCTTGAATGCTGGTTCTGTAGACTTTGTTGGCATACACCCCGCTGGTGACGTTGGCCAGGCCATAGCCCGAATCAACCGTAAACTCGGTCGACTGTTCATATGGGGCATACAGGCACTCCAGCTTTACCGCCTGGCCCGCGGCCATGCTGAACTTCTGTCGATAAACTTCGGCGCCTACCGGCACATCGCGCCCGACGGTGATCGCCGATATTTGCAACGGCATGGAGCCATTCGCTGGCTGGATGCCATTCATGTAGGTGCAGGTTACCGCCATGGCCGTGTTGGCTGCAGCCCACAACGCCATAACTGCCAATCCCGAGTTGATCAAAGCCCTGATGTTCATAACGGTACCTTTTGCATAGTGTTGGGCCGCACGCGGTCAGCGACCTGTTTGCCTGCCGCACACACGGCGTCCAGCTGCTGCAACTGCTGGCCCTCGCCCGGGCCCGGTGGAATGACCAACGCACACTGCTGGTGCGCTTTGCTGCCCCAATTGATCAGCAACTGGCGGGTGTCCGGCTTGATGCGTGCGTAGAGCTGACCGCCCTGCCCGACCACGCCCACCGTGGCGCCTTCGCCGTCCGTTACGCCGGCACCGAACGGCAAACTGTTGCCATCGTCCAGGCGCACATTGAGCAGTACTGCCCGCCCCTGGTTGGTGGTGTATTTGAGGTGCACTACGGCGCCGGCACGCGGCGCGACCTGCTGGCTGGTTTCGTTGAATTCAACGTCCAGGGAACTGCCGATCGGGTCGATGGCGACCTCGTTCAATTCATAGGGGCGCAAATACGGCACCACGGCGTTACCGCTTGCATCAAGCCTCAGACCTGGATAGCCCGACACCTTGGCACCCTGCGCACCCGGCGCGCTGATCACCGCCATGGTCTCGCCACGATAAGGCGTCATGGTCATACCGTCGGCATGGGCCACCAGCGTGCCGCTGGCACCCACGGAAGCACTGGTGTAGCCGTCGCCACGCCCCAGTGCGGCACTGAGCATCGCCCTGGCACCGGTGTACTGCCCGTTGAGCGCTACACTTTTGCTATTGCTGCCACCGTCATGCCCGAAGGTTGCGCCGTAGCCGTACTGGCGATCGTCGCCCGCGGTGCCGCTGATGCCGGCCTGCTCGCTGTAGTTGCCGCGCGTGTCACGGCCAACCTGCGCCGTCATCTGTGGGCCATAACCAGATCCACCAAACTCCAGGGGCATGCTCATGGTCAGCAGGAAGCTGTTCTCCATATCGCCCAGGCCCATGCGGCTGCGATTGGCGTTCACGCTGAAACTCACGCGATTGAATTGCTTGCTGTAGCTGAACTGGTACTGCACATCACTGCCCGGCTGGTTCCAGTAATTCTGCGCATAGCCGCTAAGAGTCACTTGGCCCCAAGGCCCCAACGTCTGGTCTGCGGTGATGGACAGGCGGCTGCGCGGACGTCCGAACATACGGGTGTCCCAACCATTTTTCTCGGCATCCACCAGTTGCACGGCATTGCTGAAATCCAGGTAGTCACCGGTAGAAAAACGGTAAGCCGCCACCGAGAAGTTGCTGCCGGTACTGAGTACATTCTTGCTATAGGACACACGCATGCTCTGCCCTTTGGCCGTCCCGGCAGCCAGCTCGGTCTGTGCGTGAGTCACGTCCACCGCCATGGCGCCGATGGGCGTGCCAAACGCCAGGCCCGTGAGCAGCGCCGTGTAGTGGTCGCTCGACTGCAGGCCACCGAAGCCTGTGAACGTGTTGTTCAGGCCATATTGCAGCGTGCCTTGCAGCACGCGTGCCTGTTGGTCGACAAAGTTGTTGCGGGTTTCACCGGCGGTGAAGCTGAACCGCGAGGTACCGGGGCGCAACAACTGGCTGACCGAGGCATAGGGCACGATAAAGTTTTGCTCGGTGCCGTCTGCCTCGGCAACGCTCACGTTAAGGTCTCCGCCGTAGCCGGTGGAGTACAGGTCATCGATCACGAAAGCACCCGGCGCTACGGTAGTTTCCAGCAGGACGTTGCCGGCCTGGCGAATGGTCACGCGGGCGTTGGTGCGGGCAATGCCACGGATGACCGGGGCATAACCGCGCATGGAATCAGGCAGCATGCGGTCATCGCTGGCCAACTGCACGCCGCGAAAGGACAAGGTGTCGAAGATCTCGCCACTGGTGTTGGACTCCCCCACCGTCAACTGGCTTTTCAGCGCCGTCACATCACGTTGGGCGTAGGTGTCCAGAGCCTGGTACTTGTTGCCCTGGCGCGACTGCCAGCTCATCGACGCGTTGTGGCGCAGGCGCCAGTCACCCAGATTAAGGCCCGCATTAAGGCCCATGAACGCCGAGTCATAGTCGCCCGTGCGGGTGCGATTACGGTTGGCGTTGAAGGTGTAACTGAGCATGCTGGCGGTCACACCGCGGTCCCATAACTCAGGGCTGACGTAACCCCGGGAATTACGCTTCAAGGCGGCCTGAGGAATGCTGAGGTCGAGCGCCTGGTTCTCCGGTGAAAAACTCGCACTGGCACCTTGGATCAAACTGCCCAAAGACACGCAGCCTGTGGTGTCCAGCGGTTCGGACAGCTTGGACATGTCCACGCCCTGACGTTCAAGCAAGCCATGGTCCATGCACACCACCGGTTTGCTGCCGTCGGGCTGGGCCTCAATGCGAATGTCCTGGCGGCTGTTCAACTGGCCGTTGAGCAACACATCGGCGCGGTATTGCCCCGGCGTCACCGGGTTGCCGGTCTGGTATTTACCCAGGTCGAGGTTACGCGAGTCCTCAGGCAGGAATGCGTCGTTGAACTGCACCTCTTGCGCCAATGCGCCCTGTATTCCCCATGCACCAGGCGCGATGGCCAGCACCTTGAGCACCAAGGCTGTAAGCGGATTCAAGGCAAAGCGAGGCTGCGCCCGCAGGGCAAGCCTGGAGCTGGAAGAGGTTTGCATAATTAACTCGCGTGTAAAGACGTCAGGAGTTGATCAAGGCTTGAGTGCTTTCCGAGTCGGGATCAGCGCGCCGTAATCGTTGATGGCGTTGAACTCCACTTGGGCATCGGCGGCAGGCCGAGTCTTGAGAGTCGGCAGCGGGAACTGTCGGGTTTCACCCGGAGCGACCATGCCGTCCTCACTGCGAGCACGTACTGAGCCCGACACCAGTTCCAGTTCAACCAGCGATACGTAAAAGGCCGACGGGTTGAACGCCTGCAAAGCCAGGCCCAAGCCATCACGGCTGGAAACCACTTGCCATTGCACCTGTTCAATCGCTTCAGTGGCGGTTCCGGGCAACTCGGTGGGGCGATAGAACAGCTTGATCCGCGAGCGAAATGCCATTTGAAGGGTGTTAAGGTCCTCACCCGCCTCGGGCTTGGGCGGAATTTCCAGTACGTTCAGCCAGAACACCGACTCCTTGTCCGAGGCCAACGCCGCCCCCGTGAACAATACCCGCAGGCTTTGGCCTTTGGCCGGGTCGATACGTGCCACCGGCGGCGAAAGCAGAAACGGTGCCTTGGAACTAGTGGGCGTGGACTCGACACTGCCAGTATCGATCCAGGCTTGCATCAGTGCAGGCTGCGTGCCGTTGTTATTGAGTTTGACGGTGACTTCCTTCTGGCCAGCCGGGTAGATCACCCGCGTGCCGGTAATCACCACGCCCGCAATGGCTTGGGCGCTTGCCAGGGCCAGAAGGCTTGCCAGCAGCAACTGTTTGAGTGGAAGTTTGCAAGGCATGACAGTGTCCCATCGCCGCCAGAAAACACGCCCTTTTATCGACCACACAGGGCGTGTGTTCATTGGCGAGCGACTTACTGATAATTAATGGAGTACGTCACGTTACTGATAACGGTGCCCGGCGTAGTTGCGGCCTGGGCGTAGTACTGGACGGCGTAAGGCAGGTCGGCACTCAGTGTTGTTGTATCGATGCTGATACGGCTGGTAGACGCCACTTGCCCGGTGTCACCGGCTTTGATGGCTTTACCATTTGAGGCGTCAACCAATTGCAGTTGCGCCTTGGTGGCGGTGCCGCTCAAGTTCTTCAAGTTGCCGCTGGCCGGGTCCACCGAGCCACCTGCTTCAAAGAACGCAGAGGCGGTTTTAAGCGCCGCAGAGCACTTGCTCAGTTGAATGCTGAACCCGGTCTGGCCCGCCACTTGGCCCTGTGCAGCCAGCGAAGCGGTCGAAATCGTCGGCAGCGTGACGGGGCTGCCTGCTGAGCCTGCCGCGCCATTGACTGCGACTTGGCAAGTTTCGGCTTTCAGTTCGCCGTTGAAGTTGATAGTACCGTCCGACGCCATGGCGGCGGAGGTGGCGGTGGCGGCGACCAGTACAGCGAGGACGCGGGCTTTGTAATCCATGAGTAACTCCAAGAGCGCAAGATGCTGAGTAGAGAGTGAGTTCCCTGTTGCAGGAGAACTGCTGTGTTGTTGCGGAGTTAAGTGTAAGGAAGTCACCGAACTGTCCAAATAGGACTGCTCCGAAAAAGCAACTAAGCCCTGCAGATTTTAATTAATTAACTTGGCGATGCCCGCGCAAAACAATTCAATCTGCCGAGGAAGGTTTTTATTCTGCAGACAACTTTATGGTCAATAGGAGTGCTCCTAAAAACAACGCCGTCACCCCAACAATTCAAGGGCAACACTCAAGCGCTTAATGCTGCCCACTGTTCAACCATACGGCTGAGATGACCGGCAATAACGACAGTTGGCCAGGCTGTTTTATCCTGCAAGGCCGCATCGATCAGGTCCGCCGTGGTCGCGATGTCTATCCACCCCGCCACTAGCGCGGCAGCCTGCAGGTTATGCGCGGCGAGCAACGCCAGGCTGCGATCACGCAGGGCTGCCGCCTCAAGCAAGCCGCCTAGCTGTTTGCGCAGTATTTCAGGCCCGGAGGTACTCGGCGCCGATGGGGGTTGCAGCAGGTTGACCTCGCACCACAGTTCAATGGTTTCGCGTAGAAGGCCCTCGCCAATGGGTTTGCTCAGCGCGCCATCCATACCCGCTTCAAAGCAGCATTCCAGCATGTCATTGCCGGTAAGCTGTGAGACCGCGATGATCGGGCAGTGTGTACGCTGTCGCTGGCTCTGCACCTGCCTGAATTCACCGGCCAGTTTATAGCCAGCGCCTGCTGGCAGGTCGCAGTCGATAAGTATCAAATCAACCTTGTGTGCATTGAAAAACCTTAAACCCTGGTTGGCATCGTCCATTGGTAAGGGATGGCAACCTAACGCGCGCAGCTGCGTCACCAGCCCTTGCTGGTCGACATTGGTGCCCCCCACCACCAACACCGTCAAGCCCACAGGTTCGTCGGGCGAAGGCATCACCTGCACGGGTGAATCAAGCGGCGCAGCCCATTCAACCGGCAATCTCACACCCACGCGGGTGCCTTTGCCCTGGAGGCTGCTGAGCGTCAACTCGCCCCCCATCAACTGCACTAACCGCTGGCAGATCACCAACCCCAGCCCGTTACTGCCACTGGCACGCGCGGATGAACTCAGCAATGAGGCGTGTGCCTGGTCGGACAACCCGATCCCATTGTCGATGACCTCAATCATCAGGTAGTGATCGCCCTCAAGCACCTGAAACCGAATCTCTACATGGCCCCTGTCGGAGAACTTGATGGCATTGACGATCAGATTGCGCAAGACCTGCGCCACGCGCAGTTCATCCAGCAATAACGGGGCGTGCAGGTGCTCACCCGTTACCGTCAGTTCAAGGCCTTTTGCCTCGGCAGACGCGCGCTGGCTGTCCACCACGCGCTGGACCAGCGCACCCAGGTCCACGGCCTCCACATTCAGCGTCAATTGCCCGGCCTCCATCCTGGAGATATCCAGCACATCGTCCACCAACCGCAACAGGGTATTGGCGCCGTTGTTCGCAAGGGCCGCAAAGTGATGTTGCTGTTCGTCAAGTGCGGTGTGCTCCAGCAACTCAACAGCGGCCAGTATCGCGTTCATGGGCGAACGGACTTCGTGGCTCATAACCGCCAGGAACATCGCCTTCTCCCGTTCGTTATGGATGGCGCGCCGGCGTTGCACGCGGCTTTGCCACACCAGCGTGATGAGTATCAGCACGCTGCTAAGCAGCAACCACAACTCACTTTTGTAGTGATCAAGGATGGCCTTGATGGGCGGGATATCGAGGTTCATGTCCGCGAACCAGGCATCGTAGATCGCCTGGCGCTCATCGCCCGAAATGGACCCCAGTACCTTCTGCAGAATCGATAGCAAAATCACGTCGTTGTCGCGCACCGCCATGCTTACCCCAGTACGCTGCTCGGGCACCACACCGGAAACCTGCAGCACGCCCTGGTACTGGCGAGACAGATACGGGATCAGCAACCACTCCGAAGCAATGGCGGCGTCCGCATCGCCGTCCTTGACCATTGCCATCATGTCGATCGCGTTCTGGGCCGAAATGATCGTGATGCCCGGCGCCCGCTCACGCAAAAACGCCGAATAGCCTTCACGCCCCAGCATCACCAGGCGTTTGCCGGCGAGCTGGCCCAGTTCGGCAAACGGCTGATCGTCAAAACGGCTGATAAGGATGGTCGAGCTGTTGTTGTAAGGCGCGGTATAGAGAACGCCGCGATCTTCAGCAGGGTCGTCCGACCGGCGCCGGGTGGACAAGATATCCACCTCACCACTGAGCAGCATGTCTTTGCGCGCACTGCGTGAGGTAGTCGGCACAGACTTGAAACGCAGCCCCGTACGCCGTGCGATCAAGTCCAGGTACTTGGCCGACAGCCCTCGCAGTTCGCCACCGCTGATGTACTCAAAGGGCAACAGGTTATCGAACACCCCCACACGCAATACCGGGTGGGCTGCAATCCAATCGAGTTCCTGTGGTGTCAACGCCAACGCCGGCGCATTGGCTTGCGCAACACACAGACCAATCTGGCCCATCAGCGCCAACACCGCCAACAAGCGCCACATCAAGGCAGCATCCGGTGCGAACGAGTGGCAGGCAGTGCATCAACCTGCCGATCGCCGCCCAGGTCACGCCATTGCTGGAGCAGCAACCGCAAAGCCTGTGCATATGCCGGGTCATCCCAACCCGACTGCGCGCGCAGCAGGTTCTGCAGGTTTTCGGCAGCCTGACCCATCGCCGACCATTCCATGATCAGCGCTGCGCCGTGCAAACGGTGGGTCACGTGCAGAGCGGAGGAGCGATCACACAGCGCAAGCGCTTTGGTCAGGCTGCCCAGGTCAGCGGCCACTTCGCGATTGATCCCGGCCTGGTCCAGCACAGGGGCCATCAGGTTTAACCGAGGGTCTGCCAGTGTGACGTCGCACCAACGCTCAATCACCCCGCGCAATGGCTCCAGGCGAATAGGCTTGCTCAACACCGCGTCCATTCCCGCCGCCAGGCAGCGCTGAAGATGTTGCTCACCGGTCAAGGCAGAGATGGCAATGATCGGGCAACGCAGTCGGCCCACCTGCTGTTCGAATCCGCGCAGTTCGCGGGTCAGGCTGTAGCCATCCTGGTCCGGCAGGTCACAGTCCATCAGGACCAGGTCGTAACGGGTGTGCACAAACAAGGCGCGGGCTTGGGCGGCATCGCCGGCTATCACCGGCAGGCTGCCGAAGCTTTTGATTTGCGCGCCCAACACCTGCTGGTTCGCCCGGGTGTCCTCCACCACAAGGATCTGCAATGCTTTGCCAGCGTTTGCCGTTAATAGCGCCTCTGCCGGTTGCGATGCAAGAGGTTGCGGGGCGTTTATCACGGGCAAGCAGATCGTCACCGTGGTGCCCGCGCCCGGCGCGCTCTTGAGCGTCAACGTCCCGTGCATCAAGTTGACCAACTGCTGGCAGATCACCAGCCCCAAGCCTGAGCCGCCCGCGCGTTTGTATGACTGGCTATGCTGCGCGTAGGGTCGAAACAACGACGCCTGAACCGCCGCCGAAATGCCGATGCCGGTGTCGCGGACCTCGATCTGCAAGCGGCCGTTGCTCGCGTCCAGGCCAACCTGGCGCACGTCGATATCAATACTGCCCGCATCGGTAAACTTGATCGCATTCGAGAGCAGGTTATGCAGGATTTGCGTCAGGCGCGCACTGTCGAGCATCAACAGGGGCAACGCCTCTTGGATATGCGCATTGAGCTCCAGGCGTTTTTCCCTGGCCCGCAGGCGATGCAGCCCGACGACTGCCTGCACCAACGCTGTCACATCGGTCGACTCGACCTTCAGGCGTTTCGGCTTGACCTGCGACCCGGAGGTTTCAAGCACATCGTCCAGCAAACGCAGCATCGCGTCGGCACCACTATTGGCCAGCTGGGCAAAGTGGCGTTGTTGCTGATTGAGCCGTGTGTGCCCCAGTAACTCCATCGCCGCCAGCACTGCGTTCATGGGCGAACGTATTTGATGGTTCATGACCGCCAGGAACATGGATTTTTCTTGTTCATTGCGCAACGCCCGCCGGCGCAACCGATGACCGCGATAGACCAGCGCGCAAAGGCTGGCGAATGCCAACGCACCGAGGATGAACACATGCGCATAATGATTGACGATGTTTGACAGGGACGGCACGTCCACTTCCAGGTCGTGATACCAATTCTCATAGATATCATTGCGCTGCTCCGCCGTTATGGAGCCAAGTACCTTTTCAAGTATGGAACGCAACATGAGGTCATCAGCGCGCACGGCCATGCTCACATCCAGCATCTGGCTGCCGACCACGCCGGAAACTTCCAGCACGCCCTGGAATTGTCGATACAGGTAAGGCATTAAAAAGGTTTCCGAGGCCACTACCGCATCGGCCTTGCCCTCCTTCACCATGGTCAGCATCTGCAGGGCCGAGGTGCTTCTGATCAGATGGGACTTGGTCGCCTTGTCCCGGAATATCGTCTCGTAATATTCCACATCGGGAATCATCACGTTTTTGCCCTGTAGTTGTTCAAGGTCGAAGACACCCGGGCTGTCGACGCGCGTGACGATGATGGGCGAGGTGGTGTGGTAAACCAGCGCAACAATGCCCTTGGTTGCAGGCTCAGAGCGAAAGCGCAAGTATGAGGACAGCAGGTCCACCTGCCCTGCCAGCAGCATGTTTTCGCGTGCGGCCATTGTATTTCCGGGCACGTAGCTGAAACGAAGGCCCGTAGCGGCCGTCACGAACTGCAAATACTGCATGGACCGCCCGCGCAGTTCTCCACCGTTCATGTACTCGAACGGAATCAAGCCCTCCACCACCCCGACGCGCAACACCGGCTGCAGTGCTATCCACTGCAGTTGCTCGTCGCTCAGCGCGACGGCAGCCGCACAGACGAGCGGCGAGCCCAGCACAATCAGCGCCAATAGCACTGCCCTCCACAACCCGATTGTCATGGCGTGCCGATGAGTTTATTCAGCTTGAACAGCTCGTTGTTCGAGGTGACCCCAAGCTTGCGAAACGCTGCGGTTTTCTGGGTGCTGATGGTTTTGATGCTGCGGTTGAATTTCTCGGCAATCTCACTCACCGTCATGCCCGCCAGGTAACAGCGAATGACTTCCTGCTCACGGCTGGTCAACTCCGCCTGGACCAACGCGTCAGGCGCATCGCCACGGCCTTGGCCAGTATCGCTGGTCACCGTCTCCGCCAGGCGGTAGGTCATGTCGGTACTCAGGTACACCGCACCCGCCGCCACCTTGCGGATGGCCTTGACCAACTGCGCCATTTCTTCACCCTTGCCGACAAAGCCACGGGCACCGACACGCATGGCCAGGCTGACCGTCGCCGGGTCGTGATGCGTGGACAAAACAAGGATATGACAGCTGGGAAATTTGACCCGCAAGGCGCGGATCAGTGAGACCCCGTCCAGCTCGTCAGGGTTCAGGGAGAAGTCCAGCAGCAGCAGGTCTGCTGGCGCCGAGGCGAGGCCGGCGATCAGGTCGCGGCTGCGCGCATAAATGCCCACCACTTCAAAGTTCGCCTCGGCCGCCAACGTGGCGGCTAGCCCGTGTCGAACAACTGCATGATCATCCAGCAAAGCAATACGTATTGGTTTCATCGTGATCGACCCACTCGGCACAACGCTGTCGGAATACTGGGATACCCCACCGCTACAACGTTCAACCCGTCTTTGAGTATATGCAAGGATCGGTAAATCACACCCCGCTCGTTGCTGGGTGTCGGAAACCAGGATCAAATACCATCAATAATGTGTTTGATCCTGAACAACTCATTGTTCGATACCACGCCCAACTTGCGAAACGCCGAGGCTTTTTGTGAGCTGATGGTCTTGATGCTGCGATTGAATTTTTCGGCGATATCGGTAATGGTCATACCCGTCAAGTAACACCGAATCACGTCCTGTTCACGCGCGGAAAGGCTGACAAAACGCAAGGCTTCATCGCGGTTCTGTTCGTCACCGATATGGTTCACCGCCGTCGCTTCGGCTACCCGGTAGGCCATGTCCGGGCTCAGGTAGACCTCCCCGGATGCCACCAACCGAACCGCACTGATCAACTGGTTGATATCTTCACCCTTGCCAAGAAACCCGCGCGCGCCGACACGCAGGGCCAGGATCACGGTGGCGGCATCGTGATGCGTGGAGAACATCAGAATGCGGCATTGCGGGTACTTCACTCGCAACGCACGAATCAACAAGATGCCGTCCAGTTCACTGGGCCCGAGCACGAAATCCAGCAACAGCACATCGGCGGGCAGCAACGCGAGCCCAGCCATCGCTTCACGGCTGCGGGCGTAGACACCCACCACTTCAAAATCAGGTTCCTGCTGCAATCGATTGATTAACCCGTGCCGCACGATTGCATGATCATCGAGCAAAGCAATTCTTAAGCATTTCATAACGTGGAAGGCACTCTTTATAACGAGCAAAAGGATGAGGCCTGCAACATTCTCATCTTTAGTAAGTTCTCGTCATCGCAGACGAACCTATAAAATCAACGGCATCCGTGATATTGAACAATCGCACATAACACACATAACAACAGCCAAACCAACTCAGCAACCGATAGTTCTTAAACAGTGAGCGGATGCGAAAGTTAATGCACGGGCACTCATTCGGGTATCAGATCACTCCTAAAAGCGCTCAGCACCCGCACTATTTTCCCGCTGAATAACAAAGTTCAAGAAATCGTCCATTTCCATTGGGCGAGCCAACGCGTAACCCTGCCCCACTCGGCAACCCAAACGATAGAGCAACGCAATCGTCGACTCGTCTTCGATGCCCTCAGCCACCAAATTCAAACTGAGCAGTCGCGCCCAATTGACAATACCGGCAATGACTTTGCGTGAAGACGAGTGCTGTTCAACCCCACGCACAAACGATCCGTCAATTTTCATCTCATCAAACGACAGGTTCGCCAACAGGTTCAACGTAGCAGCGCCCGTGCCGAAGTCGTCCATCGATACCTGGAACCCCTTGGCCCGAATCGCCGTCAACGAGGCGGATAGGTAGAGCTCATCCGGTTCGGGTACATCTTCAGTAAGCTCGATTTTCAGCAGCCGGTTCGGCAGGCCGGCCTGGCGCATCCGCGCGGCCAGGCGCTCGGAGAAATCGGGGGTGCAAATGGTTTTGGCCGACGCGTTTACAGCAATGGGAATCCCGATATGTTCGCGTTTGAGCGCGAGCATGGCCTTGATCGTCCACATCTCCACCAGGCTGAACAGCAGCAGGTCCAGGCCCAAGCGGTTGACCAAGGGCATCAATACCGAAGGGGGGATTTCCCCAAATCGTGGATGCTTCCAACGCACCAGCGCTTCGGCCCCCACGATACGCCGGCTCAGCAGCTCAAATTGCGGTTGGAACACAAAACGCAAGCCCTCGCCTGTGGTCAGCGCGTTGATCACCTCATCTTCGGCCAAGTCATCAAAAGTGTTCATATTCAGCCTTGCATCCGGCTGCGCGCGCGTCAGCACGACCGCGCGCAAGGCGTCGCCCAGCGCCAGGGTTGCGCCTTCGCGCAGGATTTGCACGGAGATCCCCGCCGTTCGCGCCAACCGCGCATGGGACTCCAGCGCACTGACCGCAACCCCGCCCATGTACTTGATCCAGAGCGGGCTTGCAGGCGTTTTACGGGTCACGTCGACCTCGCCCGCGGGCGCGTCCAAGGCCGTCTCTCCGGTCCAGAAGATGCAGGGCAACCGGGCCAGTGTGCCTGCTTCGTGCAGCCCCCTGAGCAGGCTCGGCAACATCAGCCCATCACCGCACTCTGGGCGAATTTCGCAGACAATGACGTCGATCGGGGACTCGCGCAGCCAAGCCTCAACGGCGCTCAAGGTGCCAATATTGGCAATCGGAGTTACCCCCATGCTGCTCAAGGCGAAGGCAAGCCGATGCGCACAGGCAGCATCGGATGCCAACGTGACGACACGTAGCGCGCTGAACTCGTTGGGCACGACGGCATTTTGGATCATGACAAAAATTTCCCGAGATTGTTTCAGGAAAAAAGCTTATCAGCGCCAAAACAGAAACAAATAGGACTGGGACTAAAACCGCAGTACCGCTCAGTCGACCAGTTCGCCCTTACGCGCCAACGCCCACGGCGCAATCAACCGTTGCGGCGTCTGGCAGGCTTTACGCTTGAACACAAAGTTGCGGCACTTCTCGGCAAACTGCTGGCGGTTGTGCACCATGTCCAGTTCCATCTGGGCCAACTCGTTTTGGCGGCAGCGATCCATTGGCTCAAGGTCGATATTGGCTTTGCGCATGCGTTGCGCGGCGTATTTCTCATCGCTCAGCGCGCCTTGGGCCGCTTGCAGCAACCATGCACTGAACGCACTCGGGCAACGTGGCCCAATGTCCTGCACCATGCCCCACTGCTGTGCCTGAATGGCGCTGATCGGCAGGCACTCTTCAGTGAGCTTATGGGCAATTTCACTGCCCACCGCACGCGGCAGGCTGTAGGTCCAGTATTCGGAGCCATACAGGCCCATGCTCTTGTAATGCGGGTTGAGCACTACGCCGGCACGGGCGAAGACGATATCGGCCGCCAGGGCCAGCATCACACCTCCGGCGCCGGCACTACCGGTCAGGCCGCTGACCACCAGTTGGCGGGCCGTCAGCAGTTCCTGGCACACATCATCGATCGCCTGGATATTCGCCCAAGCCTCCAGCCCTGGCACGGGTGCGGCCTGGATGACGTTGAGGTGTACGCCATTGGAAAAGCTGCCGCGCCCGCCCTTGATCAGCAGCACCTGGGTGTCCCGTGCCTTGGCCCAGCGCAGTGCAACGACCAGCCGCTGGCATTGTTCAGTGCTCATGGCGCCGTTGTAGAACTCGAAGGTCAACTCGCCGACATCGCCGCATTCACGGTAGCGAATCGGTTGATAGGCCTGTTCATTGAAGGCTTGGTGGGCAATTGAGCTGTCCAGCACGGGCACACGCGCCAGGCGCCCGGCCAACACGTGACGGGCCGGTAACTTGAAGGTTTCCTCGCCTGGCTGGGCCTTGCGTTTAAGTGAGCCGACCCACACGCTCTGATCGCCGGCCGCGACCAATACCGCATCATCCTGTACCGCGAGCATTTCACCCGGCAGGCCCCGGCGTGCATCCAGGTGCGCGTCGTACAGGTAATACTGCTCGCCGTGGATACTGGCCAACACACCCGGCTGGCCGTCGGCGGCGTCGATGCTGCGTTTTATGAAGCGCGCGCAGTCGTGCCAGCTGAAAGCACGGTCTACCTGCTTCATGTTCGGCTGCAAGCGCCCGATAACGTTGGGCTGCGTGTAATCCAGTGGCGCGGGGAGCACACCACGGGTGAATTTTTCCACTACGTCGCGAATACAGGTGATCGCAGCGTCACTCACCAGGCCGTTGTACAACTCGGACTTTCGCACCTCGGCGGGCATGTCGAACTCACAGGTCGACCAGACCGGCCCTGCGTCCATCTCCTCCACCGCCTGCAACGCGGTGACGCCCCAGCGACGGGCCTGCTGGGTGATGGCCCAGTCCAACGCGCTGGCGCCACGGTCACCGACAATACCCGGATGAATGATCACCACCGGGCGGTCGAGGTTGCTCCACAACTGCTGCGGCACGCGGTCCTTGAGAAACGGGCAGATCACCAGGTCGGCGTCCGCCGCCTCGATTTGCCGGCACACCGTGGCTTCATCGGTGAACAGCACCACGCTGGGGTCGAAACCAGACTGGCGCAAATCCAGCCAGGCCCGTTGGGTCAAACCGTTGAATGCAGAGGACAACAAGATGATCTTCAGTGATCGCATGGCAGACTCTTCCTTGAGGTGCACGGCCACAGGCTCGCATTGAGCCGTCCCTGGCCTTTGATGGAAGCGCAAGGTTAAAAGGCCTGTCAGGCGGGGCACCTGACCGAGATCAATCTTCGGTCAGCCAGGGAGAATTGCGTCGCAAGAACCGGAGTTTCAGTGATTTGGCGCCTGCCTACACTGGCGCAAATGCACAGTGACCGAGGCTTTCATGACTCCCCTTGCCGCCACCCTGGTACACCTGGACTGGCAAACCATCGGCCTGGAACTCGACCGCGAAGGTTTCGTCGTGCTGCCCGGCATGTTCGGGCTTGAGGTCCCAGGCTTGTTCACCCACCTACTGAACGGCTTTTATCCGCCATTGGCACAGGTTTCCAACCGGTGGAACGACATCCTGCAACTGCCCTACCGCTACCCTCCCCAACTCACCGACTTTCATGCGCAGTGCCGCGCCGTCGGCCAGCAGCAAGCACTGCCCCAACTGACATGCCTGCGCAAAGACGAGCACCAGGCGCTGGGGCAGGACGCCGAGGGCGAGCACGTATTTCCATTTCAGTTGGCCGGCGTGCTGTCTGCGCCCGGCGAGGATTTCACCGGCGGCGAATGTGTCCTTACCGAGCAACGCCCCAGAATGCAATCACGGCCGATGGTGGTGCCGTTGCAGCGCGGCGATCTGGCCGTGATCACCACGGCACACCGCCCGTTCAAGGGCAGCAAGGGTTACTACCGGGTGAATATGAAACACGCGATCAGCAGCGTCCGAAGCGGCGAACGGCGCGGTTTTTTGCTCAGTTTTCACTTATGCCCTGGGGCGGCCCATGACTGACGAGCGCATGTGGCGGCTATTGGGCAGCGATGGCCAAGCCTACTCAAGCGCCGAACAGGGCACATTGGCTGGTCATCGACGCGGTAAACGCTACGGCACGCTGGATTGCCGTGCGGCACTGCACGCCATCGCCCGTGGCTGCTATGTGCAGCACCGGGTGTTTTTCCTCAATCAATCCAGCGCCATCGCAGCGGGCTATCGCCCTTGCGCCGTGTGCATGCCGGCCGAGTATCGCCAATGGAAACTTCAGCAGCCTTTATGAACACTCACCTGGAAAATCTCGATTGGCCAATGATCGAAGCGGCCTTGATGAACGACGGCTTCGCCCTGCTGCCAAGGCTGCTGACGCGGCAAACCTGTCAGCAACTGGCAGCACTCTATGCCGATGAAAGCCACTTTCGCAGCCGCATCGCCATGCAGCGCTACGCCTTCGGGCGTGGCGAATACCAGTACTTTCGCTACCCGCTGCCGGCACTCGTCGACAGCCTGCGCTCGCATCTTTACGCGCGCCTCGCACCAGTCGCCAACCGCTGGCACGCGGCGCTGAAGATGAATCAACGATTCCCCGACACCCATGTGGAATTCAAAGCGCTATGTCACCAGGCCGGCCAATGCAGGCCCACGCCGCTGATGCTGCGCTATCGGCAAAATGACTACACCTGCCTGCATCAGGACTTGTATGGCGAGCAGGTGTTTCCGTTTCAGGCGGTGTTTCTGCTGGATCAGCCAGGTGTGGACTTCGAAGGGGGTGAGTTCGTCCTCACCCACTCCGGCTCCAGCAAACCCGCACGGGCTGAGGTAGTGCCCCTTGAACAAGGCCAGGCACTGATCTTTGCCGTCAACAGCCGCCCGGCACGTTCCGCGCGTGGTTTTTGCACAGTCAGCGTGCGTCATGGGGTGAGCCGCCTGCATCGCGGAGAGCGCCACACGCTGGGCATCATCTTTCACGATGCCAAATGAATGCTGTCAACGGGTTAGCTTCACGCCCTTGATCCACTTAACCGCATCATCAACCGACTGGCCTGCACCGCCGGGCGAGACGTTGTGCCCCAACTCGGGATACAGCCGGTACTCAAAGGGTTTGCCCTGGGCTTTAAGCGTACCCAGCCGTTCGATGGCCATGAACGCCGGGGTTTGCAGGTCCTGGCCGCCCAGCAACCAGAGCCCCGGCACCGAGATGCTGGCGAGTGCGTCGCGTGGGTCGGTAGCGGCAAAATCATAGCGGTCCGGGTCTTGCGCGATATGTTGGCGGGCATCGGCCTCGCTGTGGGTATGCCAGAAATCTGCCTTGCCCTGGGTCAGAAACTGGAACCGTAGCTGCTCAAGTGTCGTCAGCAGTGGGCCGCTGAATAGCACCATGAAGTTGATGCTCCGATTACGCTCGGCGGCGAGGGGAATGATCCAGCCCGCCTGGCTGAAACCCACCAGCCCAATGGGCACTGGGTTGGCCGCAAGCGTGGCGGATAACACCACGAGCGCCGCATTCGCATCACCCGCCAGCGCCGCCAGATTGGAAGCGTCGAGGTTATTGCCGCCGACTTCCGGGCCAGCGTACACACCGCCAGATTGCCCGACGCCGCGTTTGTCGTAGGTCAACACCGCGATGCCACGTTGGGCCAGGGTTGTGGCAAAACTACTCATACGCGGCACCTGGCCGGAACCGTGTACCAGCACCACGCCGGCTACTGGATGCTCGGGCAGGTAAACCGTGCCGGCCAGTGCAACATCAGCATTGGCAAATGTAATGTCCCGCGTCACAAAACTGGCGGGGGCAGCCAGGGCCAACCCAGGCGTCAACATGAAAAGGCCCAGCCAAAAGCCGATGTTTCGCAGCATGATTCAATCCGCACAAAGGTACGTCCGAGTACCGGTGCGCCACTGTGCCTGGGCAGCGTTACTATCTTATGACTGGCGGCTTTTATGGGGGATACGCTGTGTCAGACACCTGGATTTTGACTGACCCACCGCATTCGCGGGCAAGCCCACTCCCACACGAAGAGTGCGGCCCTTGGATTTGGCGCCTATAACTGCTGTAGTGAAAAAACCACCTGACGGAGCATCACTATGAACCCGACGAAAACCGCATTGGTCCTGATTGAATTCCAAAATGACTTCACCACTGCGGGTGGGGTGTTTCACGACGCGGTCAAAGGCGTCATGCACAGCACCGACATGCTGGCGAACACTGCAACCACCGTTGAGCAAGCCCGAAAACTCGGTGTGAAGATCATCCATATGCCGATTCAATTTGCCGACGGCTACCCCGAGCTGACGCACCGCTCCTACGGCATTCTCAAGGGTGTGGCAGACGGCAGTGCCTTCCGGGCCGGCAGCTGGGGCGCCGAAATCAGCGAGGCGCTCACCCGTGAGCCGGCTGACATCCTCATAGAAGGCAAACGCGGCCTGGATGCGTTTGCCACCACCGGCCTGGACCTGGTGCTGCGCAACAACGGCATCCAGAACCTGGTCGTCGCAGGCTTTTTGACCAATTGCTGCGTTGAAGGCACGGTTCGTTCGGGCTATGAGAAAGGCTACGACGTGGTGACGTTGACCGACTGCACCGCGACCTTCAGTAATGAGCAACAACACGCCGCCGAGAACTTCACCTTGCCGATGTTCTCGCAAACGCTGAAACACACCCAGTTTCTACAAGCGTTGAACGCCCAATAAAAACGGCGGCGACTCATCACTGAGTCGCCGCCTGCTTGCGGGCCTGCCTCACTCGTCGGGCACGTACTGCATCTCTCCGTTGCCAAACGACCAATCCTCGCGTTTCACATCCACCAGGTTGATCCACACATCTTCTTTGCGCAGCCCTGTTTTGGCGTGGATGCCCTCAGCGATACATTTATAAAAAGCCTTTTTCACTGCGATGCTACGCCCGGCGCTCCAGGTCACCTGGATAAACACGATGTTTGGCGTGTAGGTAACCCCCAGATAACCCGCCGCCGGATACACCAACTCATCCTTGGCGTGACGATTGATGATCTGGAATTTGTCGTGCTCAGGCACATTGGCCACGCTGGTCATGGCGGCGTAGACCACATCGCCAATTGCAGCGGCGGTTTCAGTGGAGGTGTCGGCGGCCAGGTCGATTCGAACTAAAGGCATGGGAAATTCCTCGGCAGGTCAGTGGCCGGTGCTCGAAAGTGGCCATTGGCACTACGCTAGCTCGAACAACAAAATTCATCAAGCGCATATTCATTTATTTAATAATGCGTTAATTGCATGTTATTCATTCTCCCGGCAAATGCATAATCAGCGCTGATCGACGAGTCGATCAGCGCCTTCGGCCCCTAAAGCATCGGCGACAGGCTGACCACCCGCAGCGCCAGCCCCTCATATGCGTCCAACGTGATGGTGAACTCACCTTCAGCGGTGAGATCGCCCTCGACCCGCTCATTGATGATGTCCACCACCGGCCCTGGCGCAATGTCGGGCAGGTGCAGGGTTTCGGTCAGCGCGGTACTGCCGAAGTTGAGCGCGGTGATTTGCGTGCCCTTCCCGGCCGGCAACTCGTGAACCATGATCAGCAGCCCCGGATGCTCCACATCCGGCACCAGGATCTGGCGGCTGGCGGCGATTCCGTAGGCGTTGCGCACGGCGAGAATTTTCTGCAACTGGGACGCAAACGAATCCGGGTCCTGCAACTGGCTGTTGAGGCTGCCGTAGAGGGTTTTCGCCCTTGGCATCTGGCCGGCGGACAGTTCGGCGTCCGGGTTCAACTCCACCAGGTCATAGGCACCGCGATGAATCCAGCGCGTGTCGCCATCGCCCATCAAATGGGCAACCGCATCGGCCGCCAACGGCAACGCGCCGACCAGGTCCCAACCCGACAACGCAAACACCCCAGGCTGCATGGCGTTGTACATCACCAGCAGTATATGGATACGGCGGATCTGCTCGATATCGGCCGGCGTGATCGCCTCCAGGTCACGGATGCCCAAGGCTGCCGTGATAATGCTGGCGGTGGTGCAGGAAACCCCATTGGTGACGAACTTGAGGTTATACGGCGCATGCTCGCCGGCCAGGCGCTCGTACATCTGCTCGCGGATATGCTCGCGCAGGCTGTTACCGGGAAACGTCTGGCCTTGGTAGAGGTAACTGTCGTGGGCGTGCAGGGTCCAGAAATGCACCAGCTCCAGGGTCAGCTCATCGTGGTTTTGCAACGCATGAATCAAGGAGCCTGGGTCAATGCCCTGGCTGTGCATCTCGCGCAGCATCAGGCGCAGAAATTCGGTGTCGCCCATCAGCAAGGCATGCTGATACGCCGGGCGCGTGATGAAGTCATAGGACAGGTCGGCGCCGCCGTGGGACATGGCGGCAATATCGTCGACAGTGAGGTTCAACTCCTGAAAGCTGAACCCGCCCGCCTTGCGAATCGCCCCGCCCAGCAACTGGTTGCCGGTGATCGACAACGGGTGGCTTTCCGACCAGGCAGTGCCGTCCAGCTTGCGTTCCACGCCGAGGAAGCCGTTGGCGTCCAGGCGCAGGATCTTGGCGCCCATCACATCAATGGCATGCAGGGCGTCGCCGATGATCATCTGCTGCGCGGCAAACGAAGGGTCCAGCCAGTTCAGCGACGGCTGGCCTTCCTTGAAGTAATGCAGGTACACCCAGCGGCGCGGCTTGTCATCCACACCGATGACCACCGGGGTTGCACTCCAGTCGGTTTCCTTGACGCCGGGTTCGAAGAAGATCACCCGCTGCAACTGGCCAACGATGTAATGCTTGTCGCGCAGCGCATCCACCTGCGCGGGGCTGAGGTTCTGCGCATCACGCCCTTCGGCGACGTCAGGTAACAGCGGCCAGTCTTCCTCGCGGATCTCGACCATGTGGTAGAGCCCCGGATAGTCCTCATACGCCATCTCGGCCAGGCGGAAGTCCGCGCCCTTGCCCGTGTGGGAGGGGATCACATCGTCGATGATCACCGCGTTGTGCGCGGCGGCCATGCGCGTCAGGGCCTGCAACTGCGCTTCGGTGCCCAGCTGTGGGTCAATCTCGAAGCTGATGCGGTCGAAATTGCCATCGATGGTCGGCGTATGCCGTGTGCCGTCGAGCCCGCCGGACTTTTTCAGCGGGCCGTTGTGAATGCCCTGGATGCCGATCTTCGACAACGCCTGCCACAGGCTTTCATCGCCCAGGGCTTCGAGCACCGTGCCGTTCTCACGGGTCACAATCGAGGCCGGATAAGCGGTGAACCATACCGACGACAACGCTGAGGCATCACGCGGCCGGGTCTGCGCATACGGCTGCTGCCACAAACGCCCTTGCCCGCTGTACAGCCTTGCCCGCTGACGCGCCGCATTGAGCATGGATTGTTGCACCAGCCAGTTCACATGATCGTTATCCGCCGCCGTCATAAGCCTGTTTCCTATTGCCGTGAAAAGGTTATTGGTAAGCATAGGAGCGGCGGAGGCCTTGATTCGTTGCATTTACTCCAATTGCCGGTACTGCCTGGGAGTAAAGCCGGTCAATGCCTTGAACTGGCGGGTAAATGCGCTGTGGTCGGTGTAGCCGCATTGCAACGCCACCTCGGTGATCGGCAGGTCGGTGTGCAACAGCCGGTGCGCATGCTCCAGGCGCACCTTCTGGATCATCTGCCGGGGTGTGAGGTGGAATACACGTTTGCAGTAGCGCTCCAGTTGCGCCACGGAAATCCCGGCAATGCGGGTCAGCTCGCCGAGGGTGACACGGCGGTTGAAATGCTGGCGAATGTGTTCATCCACGGCGGCCAGGCGCTGGTAGGCCGGATGCTTTTCGCTGGCCGATTGCAGGTCCACCGAAATACCCGCCAGGCCGATGATCGCGCCCTTGTCGTTGTACAGCGGCCATTTGTGCGTCAGGCACCAGCCCGGTTCGCGGCTGCCATACAGGTGCAGCTCAAGCTGGTCTTCGAGCACAAAACCCTGCTCCAGCACGCGCCGGTCTTGCTCGGTGTAGCCCGGCCCCAATTGTGCGGGGAACACTTCGGCGCTGGTCTTACCCAGCAGCGGCTGCAGCTGTTTGAGGCCGCAGCGTTGCACCAGGGTGTGGTTGGCGAGGACGTAGCGGGCGTCGATATCCTTGATGAAAATCGCCGCGTTGGGGATTACGTCGAGCAAGGGCAGCAACTGCGCGACCCCCGCCAATAGTTGCTCGATGCTGTTGGGGCGGTTGGCCTGTAGAAAGCTCGCAAATGCACTGGGTAGCATGGCCTGCACTCCATTTTTTTTAAGCAGATTGCCCTATGCCAGCCTGAGTATCCACACAAGGTTGTGGCAGCCTTGGAGGCCACACTCGATCAAAAATGTGGGAGCTGGCTTGCCTGCGATGCAGACGCCTCGGTCATTCAGGCAAACCGAGGTGATGCAATCGCAGGCAAGCCAGCTCCCACAAAAAAGCCTGGATCTACGCATTCAAACTGTGCCGAATTCGTCATTCACATCAACGCAAAACATCAATCGCAGCGCCCTTGATCGGTTCAGGATATCGCCACTGCATGCCTATCCAATAACTCACAAGAAGGCGCCGCCATGTCTGCTCAAGGCAAGTTCAAGAAACAACTTTCACTGATGGACCTGACCTTTATCGGGTTAGGCGCCATCTTCGGTTCGGGCTGGTTGTTTGCGGCCAGCCACGTGTCCGCCATCGCCGGCCCGGCGGGAATTATTTCCTGGCTGATCGGCGGTTTCGCCGTGCTGCTGCTGGGCATCGTGTACTGCGAACTCGGCGCCGCCCTGCCCCGCGCCGGTGGCGTGGTGCGTTACCCGGTGTATTCCCATGGCCCGCTGCTGGGCTACCTGATGGGCTTTATCACGCTGATCGCGTTCTCAAGCCTCGTGGCGATCGAAGTGGTCGCCTCGCGCCAATACGCCGCGGCCTGGTTTCCCGAGCTGACCAAGGTCGGTTCCAGCGACCCGACCACCCTGGGCTGGTTGGTGCAATTTGCACTGCTGTGCCTGTTCTTTGTGCTCAATTACCGCAGTGTGAAGACCTTCGCCATCGCCAATAACCTGGTGAGCGTATTCAAGTTCATCGTGCCGCTGCTGGTGATTGGTGTGCTGTTCACCTTCTTCAAACCGGCGAATTTCCAGACCCAGGGTTTTGCCCCGTTTGGCCTGTCGGGCATCGAGATGGCGGTGTCGGCCGGCGGAGTGATTTTTGCCTACCTGGGCCTCACGCCGATCATCTCGGTGGCCAGTGAAGTAAAGAACCCGCAACGCACGATTCCGATTGCCTTGATCCTCTCCGTGCTGCTGTCGACTGCCATCTATGTGCTGCTGCAAACCGCCTTCCTCGGTGGCGTGCCGACCGAGATGCTGGCCGATGGCTGGGCGGGTATCAGCAAGCAACTGGCGCTGCCTTATCGTGATATTGCCCTGGCGTTGGGCGTGGGTTGGCTGGCCTACCTGGTGGTGGCCGATGCGGTGATCTCACCCAGCGGCTGCGGCAATATCTACATGAATGCCACGCCGCGTGTGGTGTACGGCTGGGCGCAGACCGGCACGTTTTTCAAGATCTTTACGCGCATTGATGAGAAGTCCGGCATCCCGCGCCCGGCGCTGTGGTTGACCTTTGGTTTGTCGGTGTTCTGGACCCTGCCGTTTCCGTCCTGGGAAGCACTGATCAATGTGGTGTCGGCGGCGCTGATCTTAAGCTACGCCGTGGCCCCGGTGACCGTCGCCGCGCTGCGCCGCAATGCGCCCGGCATGGCCCGGCCGTTCCGGGTCAAGGGCATGGCGGTGCTCGGCCCGCTGTCGTTCATCATCGCCGCGCTGATCGTTTACTGGTCCGGCTGGAGCACCGTGTCGTGGCTGCTTGGCCTGCAAATCCTGATGTTTGTGGTGTACCTGCTGTGCGCACGCTGGGTGCCGACCGCGCACCTGAATCTCAAGCAACAAGTGCGCTCGTCGGCCTGGCTGATCGGCTTCTACGCGGTGACCATCCTGCTGTCCAAGCTCGGCAGTTTCGGCGGTATCGGCGCGATCAGCCACCCGTTTGACACGCTGGTCGTCGCCCTCTGCGCCCTGGGCATTTACTACTGGGGCGCCGCCACTGGCGTGCCCGCGCACCTGGTGCGCCTGGAACACGAAGACGACGAAAGCGAAGCGGTCAGCGACGCGCATTACAACGCGCCACTGTCCCCGGCCACTCACTGATGGAGCCTGTTATGAAGCGCCTGCATGTTATCGACTCCCACACCGGCGGCGAACCGACGCGCCTGATAATGGACGGCTTCCCTGCCCTCGCCGGCGCAACCATTGCCGACCAGTTGCACACCTTGCGCAGCGAACACGATCAATGGCGCCGCGCCTGCCTGCTGGAGCCACGTGGCAATGACGTGCTGGTCGGCGCGCTGTACTGCGCGCCGGTCACGCCAGGCGCCACCTGCGGGGTGATCTTTTTCAACAATGCCGGTTATCTGGGCATGTGTGGCCACGGCACCATCGGCCTGGTCGCCTCCTTGCACCACTTGGGCCGCATAACGCCCGGCGTGCACACCATCGACACGCCGGTCGGCCCGGTAGCCGCCACCTTGCACGACGACGGCGCGGTGACCTTGCGCAACGTGCCCGCCTACCGTCACCGCCAGCAGGTGCCGGTGGATGTGCCGGGCTATGGCGTGGTGCATGGCGATGTTGCCTGGGGCGGCAACTGGTTTTTCCTGGTGTCGCAGCACGGCCACAGGCTGGCGATAGACAACGTCGACACCCTCACCGACTACACCTGGGCGATGCTCAAGGCCCTCGAAACCCAAGGCATTCACGGTGCCGACGGCGCAGTGATCGACCATATCGAACTGTTCGCCGACGACGCCCACGCCGACAGCCGCAACTTCGTGATGTGCCCCGGCAAAGCCTACGACCGCTCACCGTGTGGCACCGGCACCAGCGCCAAACTCGCGTGCCTGGCGGCTGACGACAAACTCGCGCCCGGCGCCACCTGGGTGCAGGCCAGCATCACCGGCAGCCAATTCGAAGGCCGTTATGAATGGGATGGCGAGCGCATTCGCCCCTTCATCACCGGCCGCGCCTACATGACCGCCGACAGCACCTTGCTGATCGACGAACAGGACCCTTTTGCCTGGGGCATCTGAGCCCGGGCCTTATTTAACTGAACGCTGGAGTTAGAACAATGAGCGACAACATCTTCACCGGTTGCATCCCTGCACTGATGACCCCGTGCACGCCTGAACGCAAACCGGACTTCGACGCCCTGGTCGCCAAGGGCCGTGAACTGATCGATATCGGCATGAGCGCCGTGGTGTATTGCGGTTCCATGGGTGACTGGCCGCTGCTGACCGAAGCCGAACGCCAGGAAGGCGTGGCCCGTTTGGTTGCCGCTGGCGTGCCGACCATCGTCGGCACCGGCGCGGTCAACAGCCGTGAAGCGGTGGCCCACGCCGCCCACGCGGCCAAGGTCGGCGCCCATGGTTTGATGGTAATTCCGCGCGTGCTGTCCCGTGGCGCTTCGGCCACCGCGCAAAAGGCGCACTTCTCGGCGATCCTCAAGGCCGCGCCGAACTTGCCGGCAGTGATCTACAACAGCCCGTATTACGGCTTCGCTACCCGCGCAGACCTGTTCTTTGAGCTGCGCCGTGAACACCCTAACCTGATCGGCTTCAAGGAATTTGGCGGCGGCGCCGACCTGCGCTACGCGGCGGAAAACATCACCTCCCAGGACGATGCTGTAACCCTGATGGTCGGCGTCGACACCCAAGTGGTGCACGGTTTCGTCAATTGCAACGCCACCGGTGCCATCACCGGTATTGGCAACGCGCTGCCGCGCGAAGTGCTGCAACTGGTGGCCCTGAGCAAAAAAGCCGCCAAAGGCGACGCCAAGGCCCGGCGCCTGGCGCGAGAGCTGGAGGCCGCGCTGGCCGTGCTGTCGTCTTTCGACGAGGGCTGCGACCTGGTGCTGTATTACAAGCACTTGATGGTGCTCAACGGCGACCAGGGCTACGCCCTGCACTTCAACGAAACCGACGTACTCAGCACTGCCCAACAGCGTTATGCCGAGCACCAGTACGCGTTATTCCGCCAGTGGTTCGCCAACTGGTCGGCTGAACAGAACGTCGCCTGACACCCTCGCGCGCCGCTGTGGTTCTCACAGCGGCCAACCCTCACTTTTCAAGGACTCCCCATGACTCTGACGGGCAAGATGCTGATCGGTCAGCACGCAACTCTCGGCCATCGAGAAGCAATCCAGGCGATTAATCCCGCCACCGACCTGCCCTTGGCGCCTGCCTACCCAGGCGGCGATGGCGAGCACGTCGACCAAGCCTGTGCCTTGGCCTGGGCTGCGTTTGACACCTATCGCGACACCTCACTGGCAGTGCGCGCAGCGTTTCTAGAAGCGATTGCCGACAACATTGAAGCCCTTGGCGATGAACTGATCGAACGCGCCTTAGCCGAAACCGGCCTGCCCCGCGCGCGGATACAGGGCGAACGCGGCCGCACCTGCGGGCAATTGCGCACATTCGCCCGCACGGTGCGCGCCGGTGAATGGCTGGATGTACGCGTCGACACCGCGCAACCGACGCGTCAGCCATTGCCACGTGCAGACCTGCGCCAGCGGCATATTGCGTTGGGGCCGGTGGCAGTGTTTGGCGCGAGCAATTTCCCCTTGGCCTTCTCCGTGGCGGGCGGCGATACCGCCTCTGCGCTCGCCGCCGGTTGCCCGGTGATCGTCAAGGCCCATGGCGCGCATCCCGGCACCAGCGAACTGGTCGGCCGTGCGCTGGCCAAGGCCGTTAAAGACTGCGGTTTGCCCGACGGTGTGTTTTCGCTGCTGTATGGATCGGGTCGCGAAGTCGGCATCGCATTGGTCACCGACCCGCGTATCAAGGCCGTGGGGTTTACCGGCTCACGCAGCGGCGGTATCGCCCTGACCCAGGCGGCGCAAGCGCGGCCGGAGCCGATTCCGGTGTATGCGGAAATGAGTTCGATCAACCCGGTGTATCTGTTTCCTGCGGCGTTGCACACGCGTGCAGAGGCGTTGGCCCAAGGTTTTGTCGCCTCGTTGACCCAAGGCGCCGGGCAGTTTTGCACCAACCCTGGCTTGGTGATTGCGGTCGCAGGCCCGGCACTCGAGCGCTTTGTCGCCACGGCGAGTGAGTTGCTCCCGGCGTGCGCCGCCCAGACCATGCTGACGCCAGGTATTTTCCAGGCCTATGAAGCGGGCGTCGGCAGCTTGGCCGAACACGCACAAGTCGCCGCCAAAGGCTTGGCGGCGCAAGGCCCGAATCAAGGCCAGGCGCAGCTGTTTGTGACCCAGGCCAGCGCGTTTTTAAGCAATGAGCATCTACAGGCGGAAGTCTTCGGCGCAGCCTCCTTGGTCGTGGTGTGTGCCAATGACGAAGAAGTGCGCCAGGTTTCCGAGCAGTTGGAAGGCCAGTTGACCGCCACACTGCACCTGGACGCCGCCGACCTGGCACGCGCCCAAGCCCTGCTGCCGGTATTGGAGCGCAAGGCCGGGCGCCTGCTGGTCAACGGCTGGCCGACCGGCGTGGAAGTGTGCGACGCCATGGTCCACGGCGGCCCGTTCCCGGCCACCAGCGACTCGCGCAGCACCTCGGTCGGTACCGCAGCGATCCTGCGTTTTCTGCGCCCGGTGTGTTACCAGGACTTCCCGGACAGCTTGCTGCCCGCTGCGCTGCAACACGCCAACCCGCTGCTGTTGCGACGCTTGCTCGACGGCCAGAGAGAGGCCTGAACGATGAGCGACAGCAACCGTGCTGATATCGCTGTGATTGGCGCCGGCATCATTGGCGTCGCCTGCGCCCTGCAATTGGCCCGTCAAGGCCAACGCGTGGTGGTCATCGACCCACAGGCGCCGGGCATGGGCGCGTCCTATGGCAACGCCGGGCATTTAGCCACCGAGCAAGTGTTCCCGATTGCCGACGCATCGATCCTCAAGCGCCTGCCCGCCATGCTGATGGACCCTATGGGTCCGTTACGCCTGGACTGGAAGTACCTGCCACGCGCCCTGCCCTGGTTCGTGCGCTTGTTGCTCAACCTACGCCCGGCGAACTACCGGCGCACGGTGGCGGGCATTCGTGCGCTCAATGAGGCCAGCCTGGGCGCTTGGCAACGTCTGCTGCAGGCCATTGAGCAGCCGCAGCTGTTGCGCGCCGAGGGTTCGTTGCTGGTATTTGAGCGTGCCGCGTCCGGGGAAGCCATCGACGCGTTGCGCCAACGCATGCAGCAGCAGAATGTGCCGGTGGATTTCTGGTCGGGCGAGGCAATACGCAAGGCCGCGCCGCAACTGAACGATGCGATCCAGGGCGGCCTGTTCTTCCCGGGTACCGGGCATTTTATTGATCCGTACAGCGTGGTGTGCGCACTGGTGAGCGCGGCCAAGGCTTGCGGTGTGCAGTTTGTGCAGCAACGCGTGCTCGATGGGCGCCTGGAATCGGACGGCGTATCGCTGCTGACCGATCAAGGCAGCCTGACTGCCCGCCAGGTGCTGATCGCCTGCGGCGCCCATTCGGCCAAACTCACCGCTGCACTTACCGGCAAGCACGTCCCGCTGGACACCGAGCGCGGCTATCACCTGATGCTGCCCCACGAACACCAGCGCTTGCCCTTTGCCGTGACCTCGTTCGAGCGCAAATTTATCATGACCCCCATGAACGATGGCTTGCGCCTGGCCGGCACGGTCGAATTCGCAGGCCTGGAGCGCCCCGCCAATATGCAACGCGCCTGGCAGTTACACCGGTTGAGCCAGGGCTTGTTTCGCCAGGACTTGAGTACCCGGGACGCAACCCCATGGATGGGCTTTCGCCCGTCGCTGCCGGACTCGCTGCCGATCATTGATCGGGTGGCGGAAGGCAAGGTACTGCTCGCGTTTGGGCATCAGCATTTGGGGTTGACGCAGGCGGCGGTGACGGCGGAGATGGTCGTGCAACTGGCCACGCCAGGTAAGCGCATGGCGCTGCCGGACCTGGCCCCTTACCGATTGGCGCGCTTTTAGGTCTTTGGCGTTATTGTGGCAAGCCTGCTCGCCACAGTGACAATCACAGTGCTCGCGCTCAACGCTACTTGACCAAGCGCTTCTCTTTGGATGGCCGATAGCCGAAATACGCGCTGTAGCACTTACTGAAATGGCTCGGCGACACAAACCCGCACGCCACCAGCACATCCACCTGTGACAGTTCGGTGTGCTGTAACAAACGCCGCGCCTCGGTGACGCGTAACTCCATGTAATAGCGTTGCGGCGTAGTGCCCAGTTGCTCCTTGAACAGGCGTTCGAGCTGGCGCCGCGAACGGCCGGCGTAGACTGCCAATTGGTCCAGTTCCAAGGGTTCTTCGAGGTTGGCGTCCATCAGTTTCACCACTTCACGCAGTGGCGCGCTGACGCTGATGTTCTCCGTGGGTTTGATACGCCGGTAGCGTGACTCTTCAAACGCCAGGATGTCTTCGATACCTTCGACCAAGGCCTTGCCATGCAGGCTTTTGATCCAGTCCAGGGCCATATGGAACGCGCCCGATGGGCTGGAGGCGGTGAGGCGATCGCGGTCAATCACGTAGGGTTCGCTGGTGACCTGCGCAGCTTTGGACACTTCCGACAGCGCCGGGCGATGTTCCGGGTGGATCGCGCAGCGGTAACCCTGCAACAGCCCGGCGCGACCAAGGAACCAGGCGCCGTTCCATAGGCCGGCGAGGCTCACACCCTGTTCGGCGGCGCTGCGCAACAGCTGGATGAAATCCTCGCCGGCTTTGAGTTCGGTGCGAAAACCGCCGCAGATCACCAGCAAATCCAGGTCGGGCAATGCCGACGCTTGCAGGCGGGCATCCGGGCGGATCACCAGGCCCAAGTCGCTGATAACTTCGCCCTCGTCACACCCGAAGGTACGCGTGGCAAACAGCTCGGGGCGCAACAGGTTGGCGGTGATCAGGGTGTCGAGGGTCTGGGTGAATGCCGGCAGGGAAAAGTGTTCGAGCAGCAAAAAACCAACGCGGGTGACCGGCGACGGCTGCTGGAAGTTTTCATTCAGGTAGCGCAGGTTCTTGCCTTTCATGCCACCGCTGAACTGGCGTCTTTCCATCGAGGGTTGGCCCACTCTTTTTGTTTATGCAATGGGCGCTATCTTAGGGGCAAATGCGCCGGCTGTCGTGCCGCATTCCCACGAAGAATAATGACTATGCTGCATGGCCGCTGCCACGATGGAGGACGCTTGCCTGTTGATAGTCAACACGACCTTTAAGCCTGATCTTTACAAAAGCAACCGCCTCCCGGGCCCGCAGCCTGGCAGCTGCGGGACCATCTGATACGGTTTTTTCTTTGCTATCTGCGTCTGTATCGAAACGCCAGTGAAGCGGACAATGGGCGCCATTCCGACACTCCTGTCGACTCCCTTCCCTTCGGAGGCCTTATGACCAAGATGGCAATTTTCCTGTTCGGTTTTCTGGTGCTGACCATCGGTATCGGCTTGCTGGCAACCATCTCGCCGGTGTGAGGCACTGCTTCACGCAAAAAGCATCGGGTACAACGACAGCACCAACAGCGCCGCCATCGACCCGTTGAATACCCGCAACCAACGCGGCTCGCGCAGCACGTTGCGCAATCCACTGCCGCAGCCCACCCACACGCACACACTGGGCAGGTTGACCACCGCAAATACCAGCGCAATCACCAGTACATTGGTCACATAACCTTCGGCCGGCGTATAGGTGGTGATTGCTCCCAGCGCCATGATCCATGCCTTGGGATTGACCCACTGAAACGCGGCCGCGCCAAGAAAGGTCATGGGTTTGCCACGCTCGTCAGGGTTCTCGGACATGCCGCCAGCGGTGGCAATCTTCCACGCCAGGTAGAGCAAATAGGCTGCTCCCACATAGCGCAACACCGTGTAGGCCCACGGGAATACCTTGAACACTTCGCCCAGGCCCAGGCCTACCGACATCACCAACAGCATGAAGCCGATGCTGATCCCCAGCGCGTGGGGCATCGAGCGGCGAAAGCCAAAATTCACCCCCGAGGCGAGCAACATGGTGTTGTTCGGGCCGGGCGTGATCGAGGACACGAAGGCAAACAGGACAAAGGCGGACAAGAGGCTGGTGGACATGAACATGGCGCGGCATCCAGGCGGTAGTGGTATGCCTGCGACAGTAGTGGGTTACAGCCCTTGCCGCCCCGTACAGCTAGGGGCGGATCGAGGCATACACTTTGGCGTTATCGAGCTGATCGGTAGAGTTGCGCGCCTTGCTTGAGTCTGCGCTGAACACATCACAACGGCGTACCGGCCGACTACGGTTCCCACTGAGCCCGCCGGGAACCGTTGGTGTTGGCAGACAACCCACGCGTCTCAGTTTTGGGGCCGTTGCTTGGTCGAGTCCAGCTCAGCCTTTTTGCCCGTGGAGATCTCGGTGATCTGCGCGGACTTGGCGATGGCAAAGTCGAAGGTGTCCTGCATTTTGGCGATGGCGTCGGTCGAGGTGCCATCGAGCCCACCCTTGGCCGCCCAATCAAAGTTCCACACGCCGGAGAGGTTGTCGGCCCCCGCCACGTCGTGGGTTTCAATCGCGGTGAACACGTCCGGGTGGCGCTCCATGTACTTGGCAGCGTCGGACACATCCGTGGGCACTTTGCCCGAAGTGTTGTTGGCCAGTTGCGTGAGCTCCTGCTTGGTGATCGCTGACTTGCCCGTTTGGCGCATGTAGTCGGCAATAACCTTGCTGGACTTGGCAATGTTCAACTTGTCGTCGAACGTGGAAGGCGAAGACTTTGGCGTATTCGACCCGCCAGACGCGGGCGTTACGGTAGTAGACATCGGCGCTGCTCCTTCAATGGAACGAATGAAATCGTCAAGCTGACGATACCCCGACGCGGACGTTAGCATGGGCAAAGGGCCATTCCGCACGCTTCACAACATTTCACAACGCCAGGCGGGTTTTGCCGGTGTTTTCGAAGCGCCGTTACCCTGTGCTAGCTGACAACCTCTAGTATGAGTGGGCTGTTGTGGCGAGCAAGCTTGCTTGCGCTGGGGTGCGAAGCAGCCCCAATAAAGGCACTGCAATGTTCCTGAAAGAACTCAGCGACTGGGTTTGGGGCTGCTTCGCAGCCCAACGCAGGCGGTGCGACGATTCGACAAGCCTGCTCGCCACAGGAGAAACTGGCTGCCTTGAAAAGTTGTGTAGGTACCTAGGGCCATCGCAGGCAAGCCAGCTCCCACATACAAGCAATTCGAAAAAATCATCAGGCCGTGCGCACATCCCGCTGCCTGGCCAACCCTTCCAGCGTAAACCGTGCCTGCATCAGCACCACATCGCGCACCGCCTCCATCTCCTTCTGATTCACCTCGGTCCACTTCAGTGCTTCCAGCAACTTGGGCTTCTGCACCCGAAACGCCAAGCCCTGGGTGAACAGCGCCATGGAGTGAATCACCGTGCGCTCGTCTTCCACGGCAAAGCCGGAAAGGCGCGCGATCAGTTGGCGTATGACCCGACCAATGCGTGCCTTGAAGCGGTCTTCAAAGGCGGTAGTTGCGCTTTGCGGGCACAGGCCCGCCTGATGACGATCCATAAATGCGCGCCAGATCGTGGTCTGGGGGCTGTCCTGGATGGTGGACACCACCGTACCCAGAATGCCCAGCGAGACGTCGATCAAGGTTTTATCGCTCGCCTTGGCATCCGCCAACGCGGCCTCGGCCGCTTCCACGCACGGCGACATCTTGCGCCACAGCAGCGTGATCAAATGCTCGACACACTCCAGGTACACGCCTTCCTTGCCATCGAAGTAGTACTGGATCGCGGGCGCATTAACCCCGGCAGCCGTGGCGATGTCACGGGTGGACGCGCGGTCATAGCCGCGTTCGCCAAACACCTCGACCGCCGCTTCGACGATACGTGCGCGGGTTTCTTCACCGCGCTGGTAACCACCTTCGGCAGCAGGTTTATGTCGTGCCATGTGCAGCTCCTCTCGAATACCGGACCAAAATATACCAGTTGACAAAAATTCGCGAAAAATAGAATTTATTCCATCCGATATAAAACCGGCTCTCACAAACAGGAATGACTCGATGTCCGCTGCAACCCCCTCCCCTCAGGTCATTCCTGAAGACACCGTTAATGGCCAGCGCAGCAAAGCGCGCCGCATTCTCCTGAGCATCGTCACCCTCGCGCTGCTGGGCGGCCTTGGCTGGGCCGCGTGGTGGTGGCTGGACGGGCGCTTTATCGAGACCACCGACGATGCCTACCTGCAGGCCGACAGCATCAGCGTAGCGCCCAAGATCAACGGCTATGTGGCCGAGGTGCTGGTCAGCGACAACCAGAACGTCAAGCGTGGCGACGTGCTGGTGCGCCTGGATGCGCGCAAATACCAGGCGGTGAGCGACGAAGCCTCGGCGACGATAGCTGCGCGCAATGCCGACTACGCCAAAGCCCAGGCCGACCTGGTACAGCAAGATTCCACCATTGCCGAAGCCCGCGCCCAATTGCAAGGCGCCCAGGCCGACGCGCAACACGCACAAACCGAAGTGGCCCGTTATGCGCCGCTGGCCCGCTCCGGCGCCGAGCCAGAAGAACGCCTGGCGCAACTCAACAACCAACTGGCGCAGGCACGCAGCACCGTGGCCGCCAAACAGGCTGCGCTGCGCTCCAGCGAAACCCGCTACGGCACCCTGCAAGCCCAGCTCAAGCAGGCCCAGGCACAACTCGGCGTGGCCAAGGCCAGCGAAGCGCAGAGCCAGCTGGATGTAGATGATGCGGTGATCCGCAGCCCGCTGGAGGGTCGGGTGGCCGACCGTGGTGTGCGCGTCGGCCAGTATGTGCAGCCCGGCACGCGCTTACTGACGGTGGTGCCGATCAGCGCGATCTACCTGACCGCCAACTACAAGGAAACCCAGATCGGCGCCATGCGTCCCGGCCAGGCCGTCACAGTGCACGTGGATGCACTGCCCGGCCGCAACCTGCAGGGGCATATCGACAGCCTGTCGCCCGGTACTGGCGCGCAGTTCGCCTTGCTGCCGCCCTCAAATGCCACCGGCAACTTCACCAAAATCGTGCAGCGTGTGCCGGTGAGAATTGCCCTTGATGTACCCGATGATATTCGCGCGTCGTTGATGCCCGGCCTGTCGGCCACCGTCGAAGTCGACACGCGTAGCCACGCGGCGGATGCCAATCATGGCTGAGGCGCTGATGGCCGAGGCCGTCGCCGAAAAACCGCGTAACGCCTCGTTGACCGACTGGATCGCCGTGGCTGCCGGGGCATTGGGCGCGTTGCTGGCGACGCTGGACGTGTCGATCACCAACTCGGCGCTGCCGCAGATCCAGGGCCAGATCGGCGCGACCGGCACCGAAGGTACGTGGATCGCCACCGGCTACCTGATGTCGGAAATCGTCATGATCCCGCTCGCCGCATGGCTGACGCGGGTATTCGGCCTGCGCCGCTTTCTGATCGGCACCGCGCTGATGTTCACCGCGTTTTCGATGTTCTGCGGCTTGTCCTCCAGCCTCGGTGCGATGATCGCCGGGCGCATCGGCCAGGGCTTCGCCGGCGGTGCGATGATCCCCACCGCGCAGACCATCGTGCGCACGCGCCTGCCCCCGCACCAACTGGCGATCGGCACCACCATGTTCGGCATGACCGTGATTCTCGGCCCGTTGCTGGGCCCGGTGATCGGCGGCTGGCTCACGGAAAACATCAACTGGCGCTGGTGTTTCTTTCTCAACCTGCCCATCAGCATTGCGCTGATCACCTTGCTGATCACCGGCCTGCCGACCGAGCGCATGAACCTGCAACGCTTTATCAGCGCTGACTGGTTGGGCATCCTCGGCCTGGCCATGGGTTTGAGTTCGCTGACCGTGGTGCTCGAAGAAGGCCAGCGCGAACACTGGTTTGATTCGCTGCTGATCATCTGGCTGAGCATCGCCACCGTCACCGGGTTCTTCCTGATTGCCCTGGGGCAACTGCGCTCAACAACCCCGATCCTGCGCCTGCAACTGGTGCTCAACAAAAGCTTTGGCAGCGTGCTGTTGATCGGCACAGCGGTCGGCGCCGGCATCTATGGCACGGCGTACCTGGTGCCGCAATTCCTGGGCATTTTGTCGGGCTACAACGCGCAGCAGTCGGGCGCGATCATGCTGTTATCGGGGATTCCGGCGTTTGTGTTGATGCCGATTCTGCCAAGAATGCTGGGCCGCTACGACCTGCGCTGGATGGTCGGCGCCGGGCTGTTGCTGTACTGGGCCAGTTGCTACGTCGACACCACGCTCACCACTGACAGCGTTGGCCATGACTTTATCTGGTCGCAACTGCTGCGCGGGTTCGGGCAGATCCTGGTGATGATGCCTCTAAGCCAATTATCCATGCGCTCGGTGCAAACCCACGAAGCCGGGGACGCTGCCGGGCTGTACAACATGTCGCGCAACCTGGGCGGCACCATCGGCCTGGCCCTGCTCGGCGTGTTGATGGACCGGCGCAGCCACTTTCACGACGACATGCTGCGCGAAGGCGTCCAGGCCAACAGCCAATTGGCCCAGGACCACATGGCAAGCAGCACCGCCAGCTACCTGGCACAAACCGGTGATGCGTCCACCTCACAGCTGCAAGCCTTTGCGCAACTGGCCAATGATATCGCGCGGCAAGCTTCGGTCATGGCCTACAACGACTCGTTTTATCTACTGGGACTGGCGATGCTGGCGTGCCTGCCCCTGATCTTTATTCTGAAAAAGCGCACGGTAACCCGATGATCCCTCGCAAGCTTGCTCTTCTGTTCAGCGTTGCGCTGCTGTCCGCCTGCACGGTCGGCCCCGACTACCAGGGTGCCCCCAACGTTGCGCCAAAAACCCTGGCGGCCGGGCGCCTGCCGCATGCCGATAACACCTCCGCTGGCGCACCCGCTGTCGCGCAGTGGTGGCGCACGCTGGGCGACGCGCAGCTCAACGAACTGGTGGACAAAGCCCTGCGCAACAGCCCCGACATCGCCACCGCCCAGGCCCGTTTGCAGCAATCGCGCGCCAGCCTTAGCGGCGCACAGGCCAACGCGATGCCCAAGGTCAGCGGTGATGCTGCGATGCTCAAACTGCGCTCGCCCGACACCTCCGCGCTGGGTGGCAACAGTGGCGGCGGCCGCGGCCCGCTGAACCTCTACCTCGCCGGCTTCGATGCCAGCTGGGAAGCCGACCTGTTCGGCGGCACCCGTCGCGCCGTCGAGGCTGCGCAGGCCGAAGCCGACGCGTCCCAGGCGCAATTGGCCGATGCCCAGGTGCAACTGGCCGCCGAAATCGTCCAGGCCTACACCGACCTGCGCGACCAGCAAACACGCCTGGCACTGGTGGACTCCAGCGTCGACATCGAAAACCAGGCCCTGGACCTCACCCAGCAGCGCCGCGAGCGCGGCGTGGCCTCGCAACTGCAACTTGAACAAGTCATCACCCAAGCCGAAAACACCCAGGCCCAGCGCCTGCCACTGCAAGCCGCCATCGTCGAATCCCTCGACCAACTCGGCCTGCTTTGCGGCCTGGAACCCGGCGAACTGGATGGCCAACTCGCCACTGCCCGCGCCCTGCCCGCCTTACCCAGCGCCGTGCCGTTGGCCGACCCGGCGGCGCTGCTGAGGGCGCGCCCGGATATCCGCATGGCCGAGCGTAAACTGGCCTCCAGCAACGCACAGATCGGCGAAAAAACCGCCGACTGGTTCCCCAAGCTCAGCCTCACCGGTGACCTGTCCTTCTCGGCCAGCGACCCCGGCCACCTTGCGCGTAAAGACAGCGGCACCTGGCTGGTCCTGCCGCGCATCACCTGGAACGCCCTCGACTTCGGCCGCGTCGCCGCCAGCGTCAAAGGCGCCGAGGCCGGACGCGATGAAGCCTTGGCGCAGTACAAGAGCGTGGTATTGAGTGCATTGCGCGATGCGGATGTGGCCTTGGCACGCTATGGGCATCAGCGCCAGAATGTGGTGCTGCTGCGTAACGTGGAATCTTCGGCAGTACGCGCCGCCGACCTGACACGCCAGCGTTATCGCGCGGGCACGGCCAGCACCCTCGATTGGCTGGATGCCGAGCGCACGCGCTACCAGGCGCAAGAGAGCCGGATATCCGGCGACGCTGAACTGCTGAAGGATTTTGCCTCGCTGCACAAGGCGCTTGGGTTAGGCTGGACGCTGTAAAGGGTTCTACGCACATAAACCAAGGAACAACATGATCACCCTTCGTAAAGCGACAACGGCCGATATCGATACGCTGCGCGAGGTCGGTTGCCAGACCTATCGCGAGCATTTTTCGACGTTATGGTCGCCTGCCGGTATGCACGGTTTTCTTGAGCAGGATTTTTCACCCAGTGCACTGCGCCAGTCACTCGAGTTGCCAGGCAAGCATGCGTGGTTCACTGCTTTCGATGAACAAGGCAACGCCGTCGGGTTTGCCAAAGTGAATTGGTCGGTGCCGGCGCCGTTAACCGCTGAAGTGGGCGCGGAGCTGCAGAAAATCTACCTGCTCAAATCCGCCGCCGGCAGGGGTTACGGCAAACAACTGTTGCAGTGTGTTCGCGATGAAGTGGCGCAACGTGGTGAGCATTTACTGTGGCTGGACGTGCTCAAAACCAACGTCAGTGCACAGGGCTTTTATGAGGCATTCGGGTTTCGGCGCATGGGCGAAATCCCCTTCAGCACGGACCTTGCCGACATAGGGATGGTCGTCATGGGACTTCAATTGAAACAGCAGGCGCAGTGCTAAATGGCCGAACTGATAGAGGGGCTCGACGGGCCCAGAACCGCACAACAAGAACTGTTTTACGACCTTGACGATGCACGCGCAGTTATCGGCTGGTCGGTGGTGGAGCTGACGGCGATGGCCGCGAACGGCCGAACACCCGATGAAGCGGTGGCGCTAATGAAAATGTGTGCATTGCTGGCTGCGCAGCAGGAAAAGCTTGGCGTGTACGCCGAAGAGGTGAAGGCACAGCGTATTGTCCGCGCTGAGGCCTAGCGAGTAATAAAAAAAGGAATATATACATGCCGTTTTCATTGGAAGAAAGAACCGCCTTGCTCGCTCTCAAGGGCGTAGGCCCCACCGTGATTACACGGCTGGAGCAGTTGGGCATTGACTCATTGGAAGTGCTTGGAAAGTCGAACGTGAGCGACATTCTGGCGCAAGCATCGGCAGCAGTCGGGTCGACCTGCTGGAAAAACAGCCCTCAAGCGCGGGCGGCCATTACTGCAGCTGTGGCGCTGGCGCAAAAAGCCTGACAAGAAGGTCTAAACCACTGCCGGAATCCTGCACGTTGGTTAATGGCCGTTACCCATCACTTAAAGGCGAACACCGTTACTGTGGCGAGCAGGCTTGTCGAATCGTCGCACCGCCTGCGTTGGGCTGCGAAGCAGCCCCAGTTCGCTCTAACTGACGTGTCACGCCGCCTGAATAGGCTTAGCTCGCAACTCAATCAGTCGATAATCACATCGCGACCTTCCGCCTTCAAACGGGCAAGGTTGTCCTTCATCTGCTGCAACCGCTCAGGCGCATGCCCCTGCCACTTCGTCACCTCAGCCACCACCCGTAGCGGCTCCAACGAGCGATAGGACAGCGTCGGGTTACCGGCAAATTTCTTATCCGTCACGTTGGGGTCATCCAAGATTGGCCCGGTGGCCTCTACCACGTAAATCCGTTCTGGACCGTCACCCAACGCCAGCTCAGCGCCCCAAATCGCAGCATCCAACGTGCCCGCGAAATACACCCAGGACAGTGGCTTGCCCGTTGTGAAGTTGGAGGGGTAGCCGACGCGGATGGTGTCGCCTGGCTCCAGGTCAGCCCGGGTGCCGTGGAAGAACTGGCGGGTGAATACGCCGGCAATAGTGGACATGGGCTGGATGCTCCTTGGAGGAAGGGAATTGGGGTAGAAGCACAAAAAAAGGATGAAATGGAGAAGCCAAAACAGTGATGGCACTGTAGCATCACTGCTTTTCTTTTGAGGCCCCCGCGTGAACAAGAAATTTCTATATTGCACTGGCGCGTTCATTCCGTTGGCCGCTGTCGTTTATGCCTTCCCCCTTTACGTCCGTGTTGACCCGTCGATTAAATTCTGGCTTTTCCTTGGGGTTCTGGCGCTCATCGTGATGATCATGCACGTGGCTGCGCACCTTGGCGCACTCGCTGATAACAAAGCGTTTCTGGAGGCAATAAACCGCCTTCCCACCGTGCGCATCACCCACCGACTGACTCGGGAAAACCTGATCAAAAAAATGCAGGCTGGCGTATTGATGCCCTACCCGGCAAAGCGCGGGCGCCTGCCAGAATGGTTCGCCCATTGGATGGATGGCAAACACCCCGCCACCTGGGTATCCATTGGCAAACCTGAAGACGTCAGCCCTGCTCTGCTGGGGTCCGTTCGTCAAAAAGAATGGCCCATGGCAATTTCGTTCCATGTGCCAAGTACAGACATCGTGATGCCACCTGGTTTTCTGAAACACCTGTATGGCTGCTACCAACAGCGGCTGCTCAATACGGTGAAGATCCCACACAACGCCGATCTGTATAAACGCGTCGGGAAAAATTGGCAGTTGCTGAGCCTTCAGGAACGCCAAGCACTGTACGCTCCGGTTGCTATGGCGGTGGCGGCTTAACAAAAGAAAGGGATGGATTCATGTCACTGAACATAGGTCCGTCCCTTCTCTCGGCAGCAGAGCATCAGCGCTGGTCGATTTCGATTTTTTGAGTTGGATCGGGGCTGTACTTTTGGCGTTTTAATTGCGGGTCGCCTTTGGCCAGGCAAAAGAAGAATATCTCCGCCTCCCCGCAGCCGCCGTGCAAGGCTCGCGCATTCGCTTGACTGCAAATGCGCGAGCCATGCGCGGGGTTGCGGAACGGCTCTCAAATTGCAGGCAATAAAAAACCCCGTAGACGTTAATCTACGGGGTTTTCAAGAGTGGAGGCCGAGGTCGGAATCGAACCGGCGCAGGCGGATTTGCAATCCACAATTAAAACTCTAAAAATCAATTAGTTAAATAAATTACTTTTCCGCATTTGTGATGTATTTAAACGGCCGGAG
>NZ_WKDB01000059.1:0-38802 GCF_021606215.1 Pseudomonas sp. PA-5-4B
ATAAGGATACACCCAGATCTGAATGCCACTTTCAGCAATTTTTTTCGTGATGCTCGAGCCTTCCGGAAGATCTACAACTTTCATCAACAGGCCGCTATGCCACGGTTCCCCGGGGTTGGGATCATTACCGCCCGGTATACTCTGTTTGCAAAAAACCAAATCTTCGTCCGAACGAACTTCTTGCCCCGAACCCGCTCGAAAGACCTGCCCATAGAATCTATGGTTTCCGTCGGAAATCTTGTATCCATCGAAGCTAACAGAATATCGTTTTTTTATCTCCACGGTAACGGCTTCGGCCTTCATTGGATTAGGCAGACCCAACTGAACGGCACAGCGGTCAAACTGAGCCCAGTCTGTCCACGGCTCAAAAATCCAATAACAGATGGGCAGTAATTCATTACGCCCCAGGCCTATACGGGCCAGTTCCTTATACTTCGTATTGCTCAGGTTTATTCCGTCGGACGGCGGGTAGGGGCCAACATCTAGCCTATCGAAGTTATCTGGAGGGGTAGACATAACTATCACCTTGCTGGATTAAGGCCGCGCAGGAATAGCGCGACGAGCAAGGTAAATAAGGCGCTTGGAGCAATCGGCAAATCTACTGTCAGAACTGACAGTGGCGACGAGTGGCTGGCGCGTAGGTAAAATCCGACAGACCACGCGACCAGCGTAAATCTGTCTACCCCAGCCATTTTCTTACATTTTTTTCACGATTTATTCACATCCGCAGCCGTAGGGTGAAGCCTCATCCGTTACAAACGCTGCACATCAAAACCCGCCGCCCCAGCGGGTTTTTTTTTGCTTTGGATTTAGGGATTTAACGTGCGGCTTTGGTGGCGGGCGCAGCGGCTTGTTCGCGAATGGCGCGCTGGGTGTCGAGCACCTTGGCCAGTGCGGTTTCCGCTTCGGGGCTTTGCTGCGGTACGCGAATTGCGGCCGAGACCAGGGTGATCAGCTTGGCCATGACCTCGGCATCCGTGGCCGGGCGGCCCAGGCTCATGGAGTTCATCAGCAGGCGCAGTTCAGTGCCGGCCATTACCCCGGAAATCGCCTTGAGGGCAAATTGCAGGCGCACGCCCAGCTCATTGCGTGGCAGATCCGGCAGGGCCAGGGCGAAGGCTTCGAAGAAGCGCTGGAACACCGGCTGGTAATGCACCTTGAGGTATTCCTGGATAAACGGCGAGGTGTCGCTGTACACCCGGCCCAGGAAACGGATAAATGATCGCCCTTCCCCGCTGGCCGGGTCACTGCGTTCCAGGCCCATGGCCGGGGCGAACAGCACGCCGAGCAAGGTGTCGCAGTCGAGCGGGCCATCGGCCTCGGCTTCGCAGCGCGCGAGCAGTTCCAGGCGCTGCTCGTTGAGCGGCTCCAGGCGTTGCATCAGCAGGGTTTTCATCAGGGAGTCCTTGTCCCCGAAGTGGTAGTTCACGGCGGCCAGGTTCACCTGGGCGCGCTCGGTAATCTGCCGGAGCAACACGGCGTCATAGCCGTATTTGATGAAAAGAGCCTCTGTCGCATCCAGCAGTCGAGTCTTGGTAACGTTTGGAGCGCTGAGTTTCTTCGCGACCATGAAAGGTTCCACGTGGGAAATATTGTTTTAAAAAATAATTTGATTTTTTATACCGGGGCAGCCCTTCGAAAGCAAGTAGTGACACTGCGCCATGCTACGAAAGGCCTGTATAAACAGGCCTGTCGAGGGTAGCCGAAGGGATTTTCAGGCGCCGCAGCCGAACGACCGGCAAATCGTCACAAGAGGTGAAACCGCTCTACATCCATGGCTGGCGAAGCGCGTTGATCGCGGTTACTATTCAAACAATATTTTAAAAACAAGAAATAAAACCAGTCCGTGGCGCGTATCAGGCAGTTCCCGAACTTGTTACAAGGCTTTGCCGGGGGCGTGGCGATAGCGTCGAGACTGCAGGCGTAGTCATGATGACAGATACCCCCGCGCACCCAGGCTTGATCTCCCTGCAAGGCATCGGCAAGAGCTATCAGCTCGCCGGGCAACACCTGTCGATTCTCAATGACGTGTGCCTGTCCATCGCCCCCGGCGACAGCTGCGGCATTCTCGGCGCCTCAGGCTCCGGCAAAAGTACCCTGCTCAATATTCTTGGCCTGCTGGACTTGCCCGACGGCGGCCAGTACCACTTTGCCGGCCACGATATCTTCAGCGCCACGCCGGATGAGCTGGCGGCGATCCGCAACCAGCAGATCGGCTTTGTGTTCCAGAGTTTCAACCTGCTGCCCCGCCTCAGTGCCCTGGACAACGTCGCCCAGCCCCTCAGTTACCGTGGCGTGTCGCGCCATGAGTCGGTGGAACAGGCGCTGCGCATGCTCGCGCAAGTCGGCCTGGCCGAGCGCGCCCACCACCGCCCGGCCGATCTTTCCGGTGGCCAGCGCCAACGCGTAGCGATCGCCCGCGCGCTGGTCGGCAAGCCGTCGGTGATCCTCGCCGACGAACCCACCGGCAACCTCGACAGCACCACTGCCCAGGAGATCATGGACCTGCTCCTGGCCCTGAACCGCGAGCAGCAGGTGACGCTGATTATCGTCACCCACGATGCACACATCGCCGAGCGCCTGGAGCGCAAGATCCTGGTACGCAATGGCGTGGTGCATGAGGCTGGGCGCCTATGAGCCAGCGGGTCGAACAGAGCCTGAGCCAACTGCTGCATGAAGCCTTTGTGAGCCTGCGCACCCTGGGCAAACGTTCGATCCTGGCGTTGCTGGGCATCGTGATCGGCAGCTCATCGGTGGTGGCCCTGATCAATATCGGCCATAACGCGGCGGTGGACGCGGCGATGATTTTCAAGGACATGGGCACCGACACCCTGATCGCCCAGTTCCCGTCCAAAGGCAACAGCAATGCACCGATGCGCGCCAGCCTTGACCTGGACGCGGTGCGCCAGGCGGTGCCGGGCATTGCCCATATCGGCGCGCTCAGCCTGTTCAGCGGGCCGCTGGTGTTCCAAGGCCGCACGGCCAACGCCAACTTCGTCGGCAGCACCGCGGATATCAAGGACGCCATGCGCCTGGCCCTGCGCGAGGGGCGATTTCTGTCCGCCTTCGACGCCAACGAAACCTACGGCGTGATCGGCGATCAAGTCGCCCAGGCCTTGGGCACGCCGGGCAACCCGCTGAAGCTGGGCGACCGTGTGCGTATCAACGATTACCTGTTCCTGGTGGTGGGCATCCTGCACAACCAACCCCGCGCGATGCTGATGCCGGTGCAGGCCAACGAATCGCTGTTTATCCCCGCCGAAGGCATGCGGCGCATCTACCCGACGCCGCAGATCGGCAATGTGATCATCCGCGCCGCACCCGGCCAGGACATGGAGCGCATCGCCCGTGAGGCCGCAGTTGCCCTGAAAAGCCAGCTCACCGACCACGATGTCGACATTCAGGTGCCCCAGCAAATGATCGATGGCATGACCCGGCAAAGCCGCACGTTCGCCTACTTGCTGCTGGCGCTGGGCGCGATTTCCCTGGTCGGTGGCGGTGTCGGCGTGATGAACGTGATGCTGATGAATGTCTCGGAGCGCCGCCGCGAAATCGGCATCCGCATGGCCCTGGGCGCGCGCCAGCGTGACATCCGCAATCTGTTTTTGCTCGAAGCGGTCACGCTGACGGCGGTGGGTGCGCTGTGCGGTGCGGTGCTGGGCATGACCGCCGCGTGGCTCTACGCCTGGCTGTCGGGCTGGGAATTTGCCCTGGCCGCCGCCGCCCTGCCGCTGGGGGTGGGCAGCACCTTGCTGGTGGGTTTGTTCTTTGGCATCTACCCGGCGGTCTCGGCCTCGCGGCTGCAGCCGGTGGAGGCCCTGCGCGATGAATAAATGGCTGTGGTTACTCGCCCTGGCAAGCCTGCCAGCCATGGCCGCCGATGTGGTGATCAACCCATCGGCGCCGAGCACCACCCGCAGTGGCTATGACCGCAGTGTGTCGCTCAATAACCAGGTCACGACGCTGACCCTGGGTGATGCGGTGTACCTGGGCCTGCGCAAAAACCCGGCGATCCGCAGCGCGTACCTGCAACGCGTGGCGCAAAAGTTCGACCTGCGGGTGGCCGAAGACACCTTCAACCCCAAGCTCTCCCTGAACAGTTACTACCGCCAAAGTCGCGGCTCGGCCGACAACGCGCGCAATGCCAACCTGGCGCCGAGAGCGACCTTGCTCAGTGAGTACGGCACCCAGTTGAGCATGGCCTGGACCCAACAACTGAACAACGCCGACCGCGCCGGCCGCTACCGCAGCGACGGCCTCGACCTCACGCTGATCCAACCGCTGATGCGCGGCGGCGGCTGGGACGCCACCACCGCGCCGCTGCGCCTGTCGCGCCTGTCGGAGCAGGCCAACCGCCTGAACCTCAAGGCCACCGTGGCGCAGACCATCAGCCAGATCATCGCCACCTACCGCGAACTGCTGCGCGCCCAAGAGCAGTTGAGCATCGTCCAGGACGCACTCAAGCGCTCCAACACCTTGCTGGACGTGAACAAGGCGCTGATCAGCGCGGGGCGCATGGCTGAGTTCGAAATCGTGCAGACCGAAGCCGATATCGCCACCCAGCAATTGGGCGTGGAAGAGGCCCAGAACCAACTCGACACCAGCCGCCTGGCCTTGCTGCGCCTGCTGGCGCTGGACCTGTCGACGCCGATCCGCGCCAGCGAAGCCCTGGAAGCCAAGCCGATGACCATCGACAAACGCCAGGCCTTCAGCCTGGCGCAGACCCAGCAGCCGGAGTACCTCGCCGCCCTGCTCGGCAGCCAACAGGCCGACCTCAACCTGGTGATCGCCAAAGACTCCGGGCGCTGGCAGGTGGACCTGGTGGCAGGCGCCAACCAGCTGCGCGATGCCTACAGCAACAATGACAGCGGCAACAACAATAACCGCACCTGGAACAGCTACGCCGGGGTGCAGGTGCAGATTCCCATCGGCGACATCAGCACCCGCCAGGCCGAGGTGCGCGCGCGGGTCAATGTGGAAGACCAGGAGATCCGTATCACCGATGCGCGCCAGGAACTGGAACGCAGTGTCAACGACGTGGTGCGCGACCTGGGCACGCGTTGGCGCCAATATGAAATTTCCCAGCGCGCCGTCGAGCTGTCGCGGCGCAAGATCGAAATCGAGCGGGAAAAACTCAGTGCCGGGCGCTCCACCAACTTCCAGGTGTTGAGTTACGAAACTGACCTGCGCAACGCCGAAAACGCGCGGCTCAATGCACTGATCGCTTATCTGAACGCCCAGACCCAGCTCGATTCGACCCTGGGCATGACGCTGGAAAGTTGGGAAATCGCCCTCAATGACTACTAATAAAAAATACCTGCTGGGTGCCGTGATCGTCGTGCTGTTGGCGGGCGCAGGCATTGCCCTGCGCAGCCCGGCTACCGATCAGCCGGCCGCAACCGAGCAATGGCTGGCAGTCAAGCCCGACCCGTTGGTGCACCAGATAGGCCTGGTGGGCAAGATCGAACCCGACACCACCATCACCCTCACCGCGCCGTTCGACGGCAATGTGCTGGTCAACCTGGTTGAACAAGGCCAACGCGTCGAGGCCGGCCAGGTACTGTTGCGCATGGACCCCTCCACCCTCGAAGTGCAACTGCGCGACGCGCTTTCCGCCCAGCTCAAGGCCCGACGCACCGTGCAAGAGATGCAAGACTGGGACAGCAGCCCCGCCGTCAGCCGCGCACGCCGCAGCCTGCGCACCGCAGAAATGACCGCCGGCAACACCCAGCGCAAACTCACCGAGAGTGAAAACCTGTTCAAGCGCGGCATCATCCCGCGCAACGAGCTGGACGATCTCAAGCAGCAGACCCAACAGCAACAACTGGACCTGGCCTCGGCCCGCAGCGAGCTGCAGCAGGCGCAAGATCAGGGCAAAGGCGAATACCGACAAATCGCCGAGATGGAGCTGACCAACGCCACGGTGAAATACGACGCCCTGCACAAGCTGCTCGACGGCCAAGAGGTCAAGGCGCCCTTCTCCGGCATCGTCGTGCCGGCGCCGGGCAGCAATAACTCCTCGCCAGGGGGAGCCAATAACAACGCACCGGTGCAGGCCGGCAGCAAGGTCAGCCAGGGGCAGGTGCTGTTCGGGCTGGCCAATATCGAACGGCTGAAAATTGTCGCCAAGGTGTCGGAACTGGACATCAACCAGTTGCATCAGGGCCAGGCCGTGGAAGTGATGGGTGATGGCTTTGACGGCGAGCGCCTGACCGGCTCCGTCAGCGTGGTCAGCGGCCTGGCGATTGCCAGCGATAGCCAGGGCAGCGCGCAGTTTCCGGTCACCTTGTCGATCCCCACGCTCACTGCGCAGCAATTGCAGCGGGTGCGGCTGGGGATGAGTGCGCGGTTGACCATCGTCACCTACAACAATGCGCAGGCGATTGTGGTGCCGAGCCAGGCGATCCAGCCGGACATGAGCGTGGAATATCGGGCCGCGATGGATAAGCCGGTTGAGCGGGTGAAAGTCACCACAGGACAGTCAACCGCCGAAGGTGTCGAGGTGTTTGGGCTCAAGCCGGGGTTTGTAAAAACATCAAAATAGCTGGAGATCCAAAGGTGGGAGCTGGCTTGCCTGCGATGGCGGACTGTCAGTTAGAACAGCTGTGCCTGACCCACCGCTATCGCAGGCAAGCCAGCTCCCACATTCATGCTGAGGTGAGTTTGGCGGCCAGGGCCTTGGCTTGAATCGCCACGTCGGTGACTGCCGTGCTCTCCCACCACATCCCCCGCAAGGGCGGGCCCATGGCAAACAGGCGTTGGCTGACCTGGCCTTGAGCATCCAGCACTGCACCTGATGTATCCGCCGCAATTCCCAACGCCAACGGCCCAGGCTTGATCAACCCACGTTTGAGCAACTGCTGCGGCAGCGGTTTGGCCACTCGCCGCCAGTCGTACTCAATACCGCTGGAGTTAATCAACGCAGCACCCGACACCTGGGTGACAGCTTGTTCGCCGCGCCGTCGCAGCTTGATCGTCACCCCGTTGTCCGACGCCACCAGCCCCTTGAACGACGCCGCCTGAATCCGCAGCCGTCCTTCTGCATGCAACCGCGCCACCAACTGCGCGCTCAATGGCGGCGAGCGATGGTGATGGCTCTCCCACCACGGCCTTACATGGCGCACGAACTGGCGTTTCTCGCGCTCACTGGCCTGGCTCCACAAGCGGCCGATATGCGCTCGCACCGTGTCCAGCGGCGCTTGCCAATCAATGCCCTGTTCCACCGCCAGTTGGCATTGGCGCCGCACCTCGCGCAGCAACTGTCGAGGGTTGCGCAGGTTGTGGTCGTCGGCCAGGAAGTCCACCCAGCTCGGCGGTTGCCGGCGTACGTGGGGCAGCAGGCCGTGGCGCGAAAATATCTCGATTGGCCCACGATGGCCGGCCTGTTCCAGGGACACCACGGCATCCACCATGGTCAACCCGGAACCGATGATCAGCACGGTTGACTGCGGCTCGATCTGGCGCATGGCCTTGACGTCCCACGGGTCCACTGCCGCTGCATTCAAGCCGCTGGATTCGGTCTGCGGCGTGCGTGCCGCCGGGAACATGCCAGTGGACAATACGGCCTGGACACCGCGCAATTGTTGGCCGTTATCCAGCGTCAGCCGAGTTGAGTCGGCATCCACTTGCAAGTCGACCACCTCGGCACGAATATGCTCGACCGTGGAAGCCGAGAGCGCCTTGGCCTCAGCCAGACGCTGTTGCGCATACACGCCAAAAATCCCGCGTGGCGGGAACAACTCACTGATGGGTACAGGCTGCTGATTCGACTCCGGCCAGCCACCGGCGCCGATGTAGTCGGTGAGCCATTGGGTCAAGTCATCGGGGTTGTCCGGGTCGACACTCATGCGCGCCGCATTGCCGTTCAGGGTGTGCCCCAGTTCGACGGCACTGTAGGCCTCGCCACGGCCAAGTTCCTTGCGTGGTTCAATCACCAGGATCTGCCGCTTGCCAGGCTGGCGCAGCAGTTGCACCGCCAGCATGGTGCCGCTCAAGCCGCCGCCGATGATCAGCACATCAGCGTTGCGGATGGATTCAGTCATGCACATTCGCCCTTACTGTTTGCCCAGATAAATATCATGCAAATCACCCCGCGCCAGCAGTTCAGCCGCACTGCCGCTCAAAACCACGCGCCCAGTATCCAGCACATAGCCGTGGGAGGCATAGTTGAGCGCGACATTGATGTTCTGCTCGGCGATCAGGAAGCTCACCTGTTGCTCGCGGTTAAGCTGGGCGATGATTGCGAAAATCTCCTGCACGATCATCGGCGCCAAGCCCATGGAAGGCTCGTCGAGCAAGACTAAAGTCGGCCGAGTCATCAACGCGCGGCCAATGGCGACCATTTGCTGCTCGCCGCCGGAGGTCAGCCCGGCGCGGGTGTGGCGCTTGGTCTTGAGCCGTGGGAACCAGGCGTAGATACGCTCCAGGTCGTGCTCCATGTCTTGGCGGCTCAGGCGCCGCACAAAGCCGCCGCTGCGCAGGTTGTCTTCCACGCTCAGTTGGCCGAACACATGGCGGCCTTCCAATACGTGGACCATGCCCTGGCGCACCCGTTGGCTGGGGTCGATGCCGGCCAGGTCGCGGCCGGCATACTCGATCACGCCACGGCTGACCTCGGCGCGTTCGGCGCGTACCAGCCCCGAAATGGCCTTGAGCGTGGTGCTTTTGCCGGCGCCGTTGGCACCCAGCAACGCCACGATGGCGCCCTTGGGCACGTGCAGCGAGACCCCGGCCACCGCCAGTATGGCGCCGTCGTAGATCACTTCGATGTCATTGACGTTTAACAGTGACGGGCTCGCAGGTTCAGCGGCGGGCTGGCTCATGGCTTATTCATCCCCGGTGCAGGTACGCGGCGTCAGGCCTTTTTCCTTGGCGAACGCGGCGGACTTTTCATCGATCAGCGGGCGCAGCAGCGCACGGTCGGCGGCGATCCAGTCGCTGATCAGCGTCCAGTTGGCGCCGTCCCACTGTTGCACACGCGCCGAGCCGCCGCCTTCGTGGTCGCGGCACGACAGCTTGAGGTTCTGCATCAGGCCCAGATAGCCCATGTCTTTAAGGCGCGTGTCATCGATATTCAGATGCTCCAGGCCCCAACGGCCTTCTTCGCCATTGAGTGGGCGCTTGCCGAACTTGGCCTGGGCGGTACGGATCGCTTCCACCGCCACGGCGGCGTTCACCAGGCCGGAGTTGTAGTAGACGCTGCCGAAGTTTTTCAGGTCCTTGAGGTCGCTGTGGCCCTTGTCGAGGATGGACTGTTTGAGGCGTTTATGGATCTCGAAGTCAGCGCCTGCCGGGTAAGGCGTGAGCGCCAGGTAACCTTTGGCGGCGGCGCCCGCGGGCAACACGTCCTCGCTGGAACTGGCCCAGATATCGCCGATGATATGGTCAACCGGGAAGCCAAAACGTGCAGCGGTCTTCACCGCCACGGGCGTGGACACGCCCCAGGTGCGCAAAAACACCCAGTCCGGATTGGCCTGGCGCACCTGGCGCCATTGCGCCGACTGCTCGTTGCCCGGGTCGGCCACGGGAATCTGGATATTTTCAAAGCCGTATTTCTCGGCCAGTAACTTCAACGGGCCGAGGGTTTCACGGCCGTAAGCCGAATCGTGATAGACCGTGGCGATCTTCTTGCCCTTGAGTTTGTCGAAGCCGCCTTCGCGCTGGGCAATGTAATTCACCAGCGTGGACGCTTCGCTGTAGAACGTCAGCATCACCGGGAAGTTATACGGGAACACCGTGCCGTCGGTGGCTTCGGTGCGGCCATAACCGAGGGTAATCAACGGGATCTTGTCGACTTCCGCGCGCTCGCTCAGCGCATACGCCGCCGGTGCGCCGTTAGGCTGGTAGACCGCGACCGGCGCGCCATCCAGGCCATTCTTGAAGCGCTCGTAGCACTCGATGCCCTTCTCCGCCGTCCATTCGGTCTCGCATTCCTGCCACACCAGTTTGACGCCGTTGATACCGCCTTCGACCTCATTAATATAACGCAGGTAGTCGATCATCCCGGCCCACACCTGCACGCCGCTGGAGGCATAGGCGCCGACGCGGTAGGTGGCCAGCGGGATAAATTGCTGGTCGGGCGAGGCGATTGCCTGGGGCACAGCACCGGCCAAAGCTGCCAACGCAAAAGCAGCGCCGACAAGGGAACGTTTCAAGGATGTACGCATAGGAGTTCTCATCAAGGTCAGAAACGCAGCGGCCATTGCCGCAGACGGTCACGCAGGTTGTGCAAGAGGCGAATCAAGCCTTCGGGTTCCTTGATCAGGAACACGATGATCAACACGCCAAAAATGATTTTCTGCAGGTTCTGCAACTGCCCCGCATCCACCGAGCCACCGAACAGCGCCTGTCCGGCGTGGCTGAGAAAAATCGGCAGCAAACTGATAAATGCCGCACCGACAAAGTTGCCGGCAATGCTGCCCATGCCGCCGATAATGATGATGAACAGGATCTGGAACGAGCGGTTGATATCAAAACTGCTGGCGCTGGCCGTGCCCAGGTAGGCGAAGGCCCACAACGCGCCGGCAACCCCTAAGTAGAACGAACTGACCGCGAAGGCCAGGCGCTTGTAGCGCACTACCGGGATACCGACCACGGCGGCGGCGGTGTCCATGTCGCGGATTGCCATCCAGTTACGCCCTACCTGGCTGCGCACCAGGTTGATGGCAGTCCAGGTCAACAGCAGCACCGTGACCAACGTCAGCCAGTAGCGGCCCAGCGGCGTATTGAGGTCATGGCCGAACAGCGAAAGCTTCGGCGCGGAAATGGTCCCGGAGGAACCGTAGTTGTAGAACCAGGGGAATTTGACGAACAGCCACTCCAAAAAGAACTGCGCCGCCAGCGTGGTGACCATCAAGTAGAAGCCTTTGATCCGCGAGCTGGGCAAACCAAACAGCAGCCCAACCAGCGCGCTGATCACCCCACCGCCGAGCAGCGCCACCGGCAGGCCCAGCTCGGGCAGACGCAGCAGAAAACCGTAGGTGGCAAACGCGCCAACGGCCATGAAACCCGCCGCGCCCACTGAGGTTTGCCCGGTATAGCCGGTGAGCAGGTTCAGGCCCAGACCGGCCAGCGACAGCACCAGAAACGGGATCAGGATCGCGTTGAGCCAATAGTCATTGCCCCACAGCGGCACCCCGATAAAGGCCACGGCCAATAAGCCGATCAGACCCCAGGGCAAACGCCGCTGAATCAGTAATAACGGCGCGGTTTCTTGAACAACGGGTATCGACATGGTTTCAGACTCGCTCGATGGCGCGCTCGCCGAACAGGCCGGCGGGACGGATATACAGGAAGGCCAGGGCCAATACATAAGCGAACCACGGCGTGATACCGCCACCGATCAGGGGGCCGACATACACCTCGGCGAGGTTCTCCGCCGCACCGACAATCAGCCCGCCGACAATCGCCCCGCCAATCGAGGTAAAGCCCCCGATGATCAACACCGGCAAGGCCTTGAGCACCACCAGCGAAAGGGAAAACTGTACGCCCTGGCGTGCGCCCCACAGCAACCCCGCCACCAACCCGACAATGCCGGCCACGGCCCAGACGATCTGCCAGATACGGTTGAGGTTGATGCCGATGGACAGCGCCGCCGTGGTGTCATCCGCCACGGCGCGCAACGACACACCGATGCGAGTCTTGTTGAACAGCAACGCCAGCACGGTTACCAGCACCACGGCAGCCGCCGCGGCGATCAAATCAAACTGGCTGAGCATCAGCGGCCCGACAAACAGCGGCACGTCGTCGATGCCCAAGTCCAGCGCACGCACCTGCGAGCCCATCAGCCCTTGGGCCAGGCCTTCGATGATGAACGAAAGGCCCAAGGTGGCCATGAACAGGGTGATCTGCGAGCGGTTCACCAGCGGGCGCAGTACCAGCCGCTCGATGAGCAAGGCGCCGATGATCATCACGATTACCGTCAGCAGCAACGCCAGGGCAAAGGGCACGCCCTGGTCATGCAGGCTGACAAAGGTCAGCGCGGCAAACAGCAGCATCGAGCCCTGGGCGAAATTGAACACGCCGCTGGCCTTGTAGATCAGCACGAAGCCGATGGCGACCAGCGAGTACATGGTGCCGGCGAGCAGGCCGCCGAGCAGGGTTTCAAAGAAGAACGTCATCAGTGTGCAACTCCCAGGTACGCCGCGATCACCTCGGGGTCGGCCTGCACCTGCGCAGGAGTGCCGTCGCCGACTTTGCGCCCGTAGTCGAGCACCACCACATGGTCGGACAGGCCCATCACCACGCCGATGTCGTGTTCGATCAACACCACGGTGGTGCCGAGGTCGCGGTTGACGTCGGCGACAAAGCGCGCCATGTCCTGTTTTTCCTCGGCGTTCATGCCGGCCATGGGCTCGTCCAGCAGCAACAGGCTGGGGCCGGCGATCAAGGCACGGCCCAGCTCTACGCGCTTTTGCAAACCGTAAGAGAGGTTGCCCACCAGCACATCGCGGTGCGCTTGCAGTTCGAGGAACTCGAGGATGCCTTGGCCGCGCAGGCGAAAGGCTTCGGCCTCACGGCGGGCGCGGGGCAAGCCCAGGGCTTGCTCGATAAAGCTGGTGCGCATATGCCGCGACAGGCCGGTAAGGATGTTGTCGAGCACGCTCATTTTCTTGAACAGTGCGTTGTTCTGAAAAGTACGCCCGATACCTCGACGCGCCGCACCCAAAGGGTCGATGCGGTGCAAGTGTTGTTGCTCAAACACAATCTCACCGGCATCGAAGCGGTACACGCCGTTAAGCACATTGAGCAGCGAACTTTTACCGGCGCCGTTGGGGCCGATCAGCGCACAGATTTCGCCGCGCTGTACCTCAAAGGACAAGGCATTGATGGCCTTGACGCCTTTGAACGACAGCGAGATCTCGCGCACCTGGAGAATGGTCTGGCTCATGCGATGTCCCGTTTGAATTCAGCCAGCCATGCTGGATCGCGGCTGGTTTTTTGCGCGCTGGCTGGCTGCCAGATATAGGTCAACCGTTGGAAGCCCAGCAGCCTGCGTACACGATTTTTCAACAGGCGCCGCAGGCCACTTTGCGGGTGAGCGATGGCCCACTCACACACGCGTCGGCGCCAGGTGCCGTGGGGCGCCAGGCGGCTTTCGATATCGTCGGCCAGGTGCTGTAAACGCTCGGGGGACAGCAGCAGGCCGGTCGGCGCGACCTCACCGCGATCACGTCGGGCCGAGGCCGGGCTTTCCGGAAAAGCCAGGCCGTGGCCGCTGTTCAACCATTGCTCCAGGACTACCGCCAGGCCGCCTTGCCAGTGGGTGCCCTCCTCGCTCCACCACACGGTTTCACCGCTCGGTTGCCACCAGCGCTGCAGGTGTTGCGCCGGGTCTGCCGGGCCGAGCAATTGGGTGAAATCCAACAGATTGGCAGACTGCCAGTGCCGCACCTGCTGCCGCCCCTGGGTATACGAATGGCTGGGGTGAATGCGCCATAGCTGTTGGTACAGGGCTTCTGGCTCCAGGTCATCGGCCAGCGTCAGCACCTGCCCGCCGGCAGACTGCGCGGCCAGCGCCAACAGCAGCAGGTCAGGCTCGAACGTGCCGCTTAAGGCCAAGCGTGATTGCGCGCTGAAACCTTGCTGGCGCAAACCATCGGCCAGGCGCTCGACGTCGCGCAACACGTCGATCCAGCGCCAGGCATACCACTGCCCCTGGCGCTTGTGACGCAGGGCGATGTGCAGCGGGGTGAGCTGCGCCCAGTGCTGCAAATGCTCCAGGGCTTTGGGCAGGTTGTCGAGCAGTTCGGCAGGCCATTCCAGCGCCTGCGGACGTTTGAGTTCGTGCACGCTCATAGGGGTAACGCTCCTATTCAAGTAGTGTGCGTGCGGTGGTCCGCTGGCCAGGTCAGGTGGTTCAACAGCGATCAACTGTGGCAAGCCAGCTCCCACATGGACCGAGGTGCTTCAGTTAGATTGCGCTGGCTTTGAGGTCGCGGTGGTCCGCTGGCCTAGTCAGTTGGATCAACAGCAATCAACTGTGGGAGCTGGCTTGCCTGCGATGGCGGCGTGTCAGTTGGCTCATTTCTAACTGATCTACCGCTTTCGCAGGCAAGCCAGCTCCCACATGGACCGAGGTGCTTCAGTTAGATTGCAGTGGCTTTGAGGTCGCGGTAGCCCGCTGGCCTAGTCAGGTGGATCAACACCAATCAACTGTGGGAGCTGGCTTGCCTGCGATGGCGGCGTGTCAGCTGGCTCATCTCTAACTGATCTAACGCTTTCGCAGGCAAGCCAGCTCCCACATGGACCGAGGTGCTTCAGTTAGATTGCGCTGGCTTTGAGGTCGCGGTGGTCCGCTGGCCTAGTCAGTTGGATCAACACCAATCAACTGTGGGAGCTGGCTTGCCTGCGATGGCGGCGTGTCAGCTGGCTCATTTCTGGCTGACCCAGCGCTTTCGCAGGCAAGCCAGTTCCCACATTGACCGAGGTGCTTCAGTTAGATTGCAGTGGCTTTGAGGTCGCGGTAGCTTGCACCCGGATGGTTTGGGGCCAGCCGCGCACCGTCGCCGAATAACTTTTCGCGCAGGGTGCCCTGGGCGTACTCGGTCTTGTATACGCCGCGCTTTTGCAACTCTGGCACGAGCAGGTCCACGGCGTCGATGAAGGTTTCATGGGTCAGCGCGTAGGCCAGGTTAAAACCATCCACGTCGGTCTCTTCGACCCACTCCTGCAACAGGTCGGCCACGGTTTCCGGGCCGCCCACGAACAACGGGCCAAAGCCGCCGATGCCAACCCAATCGGCCAGTTCATTGGGCGTCCAGACCTTGTTCGGGTCCGCCGTGGAGAAGGCTTCTACCGCCGATTGAATCGCGTTGGTGTGTACATGCTTGAGCGGCTCATCGGGCTTGAACTGGCTGAAGTCGATGCCGGTCCAGCCGGAGATCAGCGCCATTGCGCCCTCGTAGCTGACGTAGGATTTGTATTCGTCAAACTTGGCTTTGGCCTTGGCATCGGTCTCGCCAACGATCACCGTTTGCAAGTTGAAGATCAGGATTTTCTTCGGATCTCGCCCGGCCTCAGCGGCTCGGCGGCGGATGTCGGCGACGGTTTTTTTCAGCAGCACCTTGGACGGTGCAGCCACGAACACGCACTCGGCCTGTTCGGCGGCAAACTGCTTGCCACGGCTGGAGGCACCAGCCTGGTACAACACCGGCGTGCGTTGCGGCGACGGCTCGCAGAGGTGAATGCCGGGCACCTGGAAGTGTTTGCCGACATGGCGTATCTCGTGGATTTTGCTCGGGTCGCTGAAAATGCGACGCTCGCGATCACGCAGCACGGCGCCCTCTTCCCAACTGCCTTCCCAGAGTTTGTAGCAAACCTCCAGGTATTCCTCGGCATAGTCGTAGCGCGCATCGTGTTCGGTCTGGGCTTTCTGACCGAGGTTCTTGGCGCCGCTTTCCAGGTAGGACGTGACGATGTTCCAGCCGACACGCCCTTTGGTCAGGTGGTCGAGGGTCGAGAGCCTGCGGGCGAACGGATACGGATGTTCAAATGACAAAGAAGCGGTCAGGCCAAACCCCAGGTGTTCGGTGACCAACGCCATCGGCGCAATCAGCGACAGCGGGTCGTTGACCGGCACTTGTGCGGCCTGGCGAATCGCCGCGTCGCCGTTGCCATTGTACACGTCGTAGATGCCCAGCACGTCGGCGATAAACAGGCCGTCGAACTTGCCACGCTCAAGAATTTTGGCGAGGTCCGTCCAGTACTCCAGATCCTTGTACTGCCACGAGCGGTCACGCGGGTGCGCCCACAAGCCGGGAGATTGATGGCCGACGCAGTTCATGTCGAAGGCATTCAAGCGGATTTCACGGGACATCAAAGCACTCCGTTGAGATGGTAGTTGCCGACGATCTGATATTTGCGCCGCAGTGGGTCGTCGAGGGTCGACGCCAGCGCGGTGCGTTGGCCGGTGAGTTCAAATTCGGCATTGCTGGCGGCAATCAGGGCTTCGGCGGCGGCGATTTGTGCTTCGGTCAACGCCACCGGGCTTGGGTGGGTTTCAGCGCGTTCAAACAAGGCGGCGGCTACGTCGACGCGGATCTGCAAGTCGCCAAAGCGGCTGATCACGTACGGGTCATCGCTGGCGTGTACAAACCGTCGGGTACTTTCCAGCAGTTGGCGCGCTTGATTCAGGGCGGTCATGAATAAATATCCTCAGTTCCAGGCGTGGCGCGCAGGCTTCACGCCGTTGAGCACGAAGTTGCCAATCAGGTGGTATTTCCAGCGGGCCGGGTCATGCAGGGTGTGGGTGCGTGCGTTGCGCCAGAAGCGGTCGAGGTTGTGCTTGCCGGTGACCGAGCGGGTGCCGGCCAGTTCGAAGAGTTTGCTGCTGGCGAGCAAGGCGGTTTCGGCCGACAGCACTTTGGCCTGGGCGACCACCAGCGAGGCGTTGGCGACTGTGTCTTCGTTGGGCTCGGCCAGGGCCAGGTCGACAGCCTTGCCGGCCCTGGCAAGGATCGCTTCGGTGCCGTGCACGCGCCATTGCAGATCGCCAATGGCCGCGATGGTGAACGGGTCTTGCCAGCCGTGATCCTGTTGGCTGTCGATCCAGGGCCGCGCCTGGCGGGCGTAGATTTTTGCCTGTTCGAGGGCACCCAGGGCGATGCCGGTGTCGACGGCAGCCTGGATAATCTGCGAGATCGGGCCGTTGGCGGTGGGCTGGTCGAAGGCTTGGTGCGCAGGAATGATCGCGCTAAGGGGCACGCTGACGCCGTCGAGGGTCACGCCGCCACTGGCGGTGGTACGCTGGCCGAAGCCGTCCCAGCTATCAATCACGGTTAGGCCCGGCGCATCGCGTTCGACAAAGGCAATAAACGCCTGGCCGTTCTCATTGTTGCCGACCGTGGGCACGAGGTGGGCAAACAGCGCGCCGGTGCAGTAGAACTTCTCGCCGTTGATAGAGGCCGTGTCGCCGTCAAAACGAATCTGAGTGTCGAAGGTGCCGGCGTTTTTGCTCTTGGCTTCAGAAAAGGCATTACCGAAACGATAGCCGGCCAGAACCTTGCCGAAATAGTGACGCTTTTGTTCCTCGCTGGCGGTTTGCAGCAGGATGTCCACCACGCCCAGGTGGTTTTGCGGGATTTGCCCCAGCGACGGGTCGGCGGCGGAGATCAACTTGATCACCTCGGCCACCGTTACATAAGACACCTCGGCGCCGCCGTAGGCCTTGGGAATAGTGATGCCCCAGAGGCCGCTGGCAGAAAACTCATCAAGCTCGGCCACCGGCAGGCGCCGCTCGCGGTCGCGCACGCTGGCGTCAACGGCAAAGCGCGCGGCCAAGCGCGTCGCGACTTCAATGGCTTCGGCATCCGAGCGGATGATATGGGCAGGTTGTTGAGGGTGGGCTGACATGGGCCGACTCCAGGCTCCGATGGGTTACCGGAGCAATTGCAGGAGTCATGCCTGAATTTAATCGTCAGCAAAATCAGGCGGTTGCTGGTTTTAAGAGGCTGTTGAGCGCGTTTCAAACCAACAAAGTGTGCATCCACTGTTGCCGGGCCAACAGTTAGATCACCACGTTGCGCACAAACCGCACGGCAACATCGCCGTCATTGCGATAGCCGTGCACGTTGCGGCTGGCGAACATGTAGAACTCACCGGCCGCTACGTGTTTTTGTTCCTCGCCCACCAGCAAGGTCAGGCAGCCTTCGAACACAAACAGCTGCACGCTCCAGCCGTCCGGATCGGGGTCGGGGCTGTAGCGATCACCCGGTTCCAGGTGCATCTCCCACAACTCGACTTCACGCCGCGCCGTGGCCTTGGCCAGTAGCACCGCTTTACTGCCGGGGATATCGCCGGCCCAGGCCAGCTCGTTGATGCGGCTGTGATCACCGGCATCCGGGGCCTGGATAAGGTCGCTGAAGGCCACGTCCAAGGCTTCGGCGACGCGGTCCAGCGTGGACAGGCTGACATTCTTCTCGCCCGCCTCAATGGCCACCAGCATGCGCCGGCTGACCCCGGACTTTTCCGAGAGTGCAGTCTGGCTCAAATCCGCAGCATGGCGCAGCCGGCGGACGTTCTGGCTGACGTGTTGCAGGACCGAGGCCCGTTGAGGATTTTCTTTGTGCACTATATTGCTCAATAGGTGGGTGTGCGCAGTATACTGCCCAGCATGCGGCGCATTGTGCGGTCCGTGCCTTTCCCTTGCAAGACCGAGCCGCCATGACCGCCCCGAACGCCGCCCCACGTTTCAACCGTTTCAGCAAAGCCGAATGCATCCTGGTGGTGATCACCATGATCTGGGGCGGCACGTTTTTGCTCGTGCAACACGCCATGACCGTCAGCGGGCCGATGTTTTTCGTGGGCCTGCGGTTTGCGGCGGCGGCGATTGTGGTGGGGTTCTTTTCGTTGCGCACGTTGCGTGGCCTGACCTTGTTCGAGTTGAAAGCCGGCGCATTCATCGGCACCTCGATCATGTTCGGCTACGGCATGCAGACCATTGGCCTGCAGACCATTCCAAGCAGCCAGTCGGCGTTCATTACAGCGCTTTATGTACCTTGCGTACCGCTGTTGCAGTGGCTGGTGCTGGGGCGTCGCCCAGGCCTGATGCCGAGCATTGGCATCATGTTGGCGTTTACCGGGTTGATGCTGCTTACAGGCCCGACGGGTGCCTCTCTGAACTTCAGCCCCGGTGAAATTGCCACACTGATCTGCGCAATCGCGGTGGCCGCCGAAATTATCCTCATTGGCGCCTATGCCGGGCAGGTGGATGTGCGGCGAGTGACCGTGGTGCAACTGGCCACGGCCTCGTTGCTGTCGTTCCTGATGGTGGTGCCGATGGGCGAGGCGCTGCCGGGCTTCTCCTGGTTACTGTTGTTCAGTGCAGTGGGCCTGGGTTTGACCAGTGCGGTGATTCAGGTGGCGATGAACTGGGCGCAGCAGAGTGTTTCGCCAACCCGTGCCACGTTGATCTATGCCGGCGAACCGGTATGGGCCGGCGTGATCGGGCGGATTGCCGGGGAGCGTTTTCCGCCGATTGCGATGGTCGGTGCGGCGTTGATTGTGGCGGCGGTGATTGTGAGTGAGATGAAGACACGCAATCAGCGAGAAGCTGAAAAATCAATCGAACTGGAACAGGAAGCCCCCTGACCCGTCAGGTCCGATCGTTCCCACGCTCTGCGTGGGCATGCATCCTGTGACGCTCCGCGTCACCCTTGCGCAAGGCTCACGGCTGCATAAGCAGTTGGGACGCGGAGCGTCCAGGGCGGCATTCCCACGCAGAGCGTGGGAATGATCAGGCCCGAAACAATGCCAAACGGGAGGTTTCGGCCTACCTTGTAGGATCCTGCCACATCTTGCCGTTTGGTGATCGAGAAAGCGGCACGTATGATGCATCCCAAACTCCCGCAGATTAGAAGCCTATGTCCCTGATAGTTCTACTGCTTCTGCCTTTTATCGGCAGCTGTCTGGCGGCCTTGCTGCCGCATAATGCACGTAACACCGAATCCCTGTTGGCCGGCCTTGTGGCCCTGGTCGGCACCATTCAAGTCGCTTTGCTCTACCCTCAGATCGCCCACGGTGGCGTGATCCGCGAAGAATTCATGTGGTTGCCCAGCCTCGGGCTCAACTTCGTGCTGCGCATGGACGGGTTTGCCTGGTTGTTCTCGATGCTGGTGCTGGGCATCGGCACACTGGTGGCGCTGTATGCGCGCTATTACATGTCGCCGGATGACCCGGTGCCGCGCTTCTTTGCGTTTTTCCTGGCGTTTATGGGCGCCATGCTCGGGCTGGTGATCTCCGGCAACCTGATCCAGATCGTGTTCTTCTGGGAACTGACCAGCCTGTTCTCGTTCCTGCTGATCGGCTATTGGCACCACCGCGCCGATGCCAGGCGCGGCGCCTATATGGCGCTGATGGTCACCGGCGCCGGCGGCTTGTGCCTGCTGGCGGGTGTGATGCTGCTGGGGCATATCGTCGGCAGCTATGACCTGGACCTGGTGCTGGCGGCGGGCGATCAGATTCGCGCGCATTCGCTGTACCCGGTGATGCTCGCGTTGGTGCTGATCGGCGCCTTGAGCAAGAGCGCGCAGTTCCCTTTCCACTTCTGGCTGCCCCACGCCATGGCGGCACCCACGCCGGTTTCGGCCTACCTGCACTCGGCGACGATGGTGAAGGCCGGCGTGTTCCTGCTGGCCCGCCTGTGGCCGTCGCTGTCCGGCAGCGAAGAATGGTTCTGGATCGTCGGCGGTGCCGGCGCACTCACCCTCCTCCTCGGCGCTTACTGCGCCATGTTTCAGAATGATCTCAAGGGCCTGCTGGCCTATTCCACCATCAGCCACCTCGGGCTGATCACCTTGCTGCTGGGCCTCAACAGCCCGCTGGCCGCCGTCGCTGCGGTGTTCCATATCCTCAACCACGCCACTTTCAAGGCCTCGCTGTTCATGGCCGCCGGCATCATCGACCACGAAAGCGGCACGCGGGATATCCGCAAGCTCAGTGGCCTGGTGCGGCTGATCCCGTTTACTGCGACCCTGGCGATGGTGGCCAGTGCGTCCATGGCCGGCGTGCCGTTGCTCAATGGTTTCCTGTCCAAAGAGATGTTCTTCGCCGAAACGGTATTTATCTCGGCGACAAAGTGGGTAGAAATCGCCCTGCCGGTGATCGCGACCATCGCCGGTACGTTCAGCGTGGCCTATGCCCTGCGCTTTACCGTCGACGTGTTCTTCGGCCCGCCCGCGACCGACCTGCCCCACACGCCCCACGAGCCACCGCGCTGGATGCGCGCGCCGGTCGAGCTGCTGGTGTTTACCTGCCTGCTGGTGGGCATCTTCCCGGCCCAGGTGGTCGGTTCGATCCTCGCCGCCGCTGCACTGCCGGTGGTCGGCGGGGTACTGCCCGAATACAGCCTGGCCATCTGGCACGGCTGGAACGCGCCGATGATCATGAGCCTGGTGGCCATGTCCGGCGGCATCGTGCTGTACCTGCTGCTGCGCAAACAGCTCAAACGTGGCCGTTTCAAATACCCGCCGATCATCAGTTACTTCAACGGCAAGCGCATGTTCGAGCGCAGCCTGGTGGTGATGATGCGCGGCGTGCGCCGTATCGAAAAACGCATCAGCACCAAACGCCTGCAAACCCAATTGTTCCTGCTGGTGCTGGCGGCGGTGGTTGCCGGGTTGATCCCGATGCTCAACAGCGGCCTCAGTTGGGGCGACCGGCCGAAGATCCCCGGCTCCATCGTGTTCGTGACCCTGTGGTTGCTGGCCATCGCCTGTGCGCTGGGCGCCGCCTGGCAAGCCAAGTACCACCGGCTGGCAGCCCTGACCATGGTCAGTGTGTGCGGCATGGTCACCTGCGTGACCTTCGTGTGGTTCTCGGCGCCGGACCTGGCCCTGACGCAACTGGTGGTCGAAGTGGTCACCACCGTGCTGATTTTGCTGGGCCTGCGTTGGTTGCCACGACGGATCGAAGAAGTCTCGCCACTGCCGAGCTCGTTGCGCAAGGCGCGCATCCGTCGCCTGCGCGACTTCCTGTTGTCCACCGTGGTCGGTGGCGGCATGGCGCTGCTCTCCTACGCAATGCTGACCCGCCAGACGCCCAACGATATCTCCTCGTTTTACCTGAGCCGCGCGCTGCCCGAAGGCGGCGGCAGCAATGTGGTGAACGTGATGCTGGTGGACTTCCGCGGCTTTGATACCTTGGGCGAAATCACCGTGCTCGGCGCCGTGGCGCTGACCGTCTACGCCCTGCTGCGCCGCTTCCGCCCGTCCAAGGAAAGCATGGAGTTGCCGCCACAACAGCGCCAATTGGCGCCGGACGTGGCCACCGACTTGGTCAACCCGCGCCAGGCCAGCGATACCGCCCTGGGCTTTATGATGGTGCCGGCGGTACTGGTGCGCCTGCTGCTGCCGATTGCGCTGGTGGTGTCGTTCTACCTGTTCATGCGCGGCCACAACCAGCCGGGCGGCGGTTTCGTCGCAGGGTTGGTGATGTCGGTGGCGTTTATCCTGCAATACATGGTCGCCGGCACCCAATGGGTCGAAGCGCAGATGAGCCTGAGGCCGATGCGCTGGATGGGCTTCGGCCTGCTTTCGGCCACCTTGACCGGGCTCGGCGCGCTGTTCGTCGGTTACCCGTTCCTCACCACCCACACCTGGCACTTCAGCCTGCCGCTGCTGGGCGATATCCACATTGCCAGCGCGTTGTTCTTCGACGTTGGCGTGTACGCCATGGTCGTCGGCTCCACGCTGTTGATGCTCACCGCCCTCGGTCACCAGTCGGTGCGAGCGCATAAACCGAGCAACCAGCCCAAGGCCGTTGCCGCAACCGAAGGAGCCGCCTGATGGAAGAAGTCATCGCAATTGCCATTGGAGTGCTGGCGGCCTCCGGCGTCTGGTTGATCCTGCGCCCACGAACGTTCCAGGTCGTCATGGGCCTGTGCCTGCTGTCGTATGGGGTCAACCTGTTCATCTTCAGCATGGGCAGCCTGTTTATCGGTAAAGAGCCGATCATCAAGGACGGCGTGCCGCAAGACCTGCTCAACTACACCGATCCGCTGCCCCAGGCCCTGGTACTCACGGCCATCGTGATCAGCTTCGCCATGACGGCCTTGTTTCTGGTGGTGCTGCTGGCCTCCCGTGGGCTGACCGGCACTGACCATGTGGACGGTCGGGAGCCAAAGGAATGACGTGGATGAATCAAATGATCGTCGCGCCGATCCTGCTGCCGTTGCTGACCGCCGCGCTGATGCTGATGCTCGGCGAAAAACGCCGCCCGTTGAAAGCCAGGATCAACCTGTTCTCCAGCATCATCGGCCTGGGTGTCGCCATCCTGCTGCTGTACTGGACGCAACAAGGCGGCCCCGGCTCGATTGGCGTGTACCTGCCGGGCAACTGGCAGGTGCCCTTCGGCATTGTGCTGGTGGTGGACCAACTGTCGGCGATGATGCTGGTGCTCACCGGCATTATCGGTGTGAGCGCGCTGCTGTTCGCCATGGCCCGTTGGGATCGCGCCGGCACCAGTTTCCACGCGCTGTTCCAGATCCAGCTGATGGGTTTGTACGGTGCATTCCTGACGGCGGACCTGTTCAACCTGTTCGTGTTCTTCGAGGTGCTGCTGGCGGCGTCCTATGGCTTGATGCTGCACGGCTCCGGCCGCGCGCGGGTGTCGTCGGGGCTGCATTACATTGCGATCAACCTGTTGGCGTCGTCGCTGTTCCTGATTGGCGCGGCGATGATCTACGGGGTCACCGGCACGCTGAACTTTGCTGACCTGGCGCTGAAAATCCCGCTGGTACCGCAAGCCGATCGCGGCCTGTTGCATGCTGGCGCGGCGATCCTCGCCACTGCATTCCTGGCCAAGGCCGGCATGTGGCCACTGAACTTCTGGCTGGCACCCGCCTACTCCTCGGCCAGCGCACCGGTGGCGGCGATGTTTGCGATCATGACCAAGGTCGGCGTGTACACCGTGCTGCGTCTGTGGACCTTGCTGTTCTCCGGGCAAGCCGGTGCATCGGCGCTGTTTGGCGGCGACTGGCTGGTGTACGGCGGCATGGCGACCATCGTCTGCGCGGCGCTGGCCATGGTGGCTGCGCAGCGCCTGGAGCGGATGGCCAGCCTGAGCATCCTGGTGTCGGCCGGGATCCTGCTGTCGTCGGTGGGCTTTGCCCAGCCAAGCCTGACCGCCGGGGCGCTGTTCTATCTGGTCAGCTCGACCCTGGCGCTGAGCGCGCTGTTCCTGCTGGCCGAGCTGATCGAGCGTTCGCGCTCGGCCAATGATCTGCCGCTGGATGAAGAAATCGACGCGCTGCCCAAAGCCATGGAGTCGTTGCACCCACGTCCCGGCGTCAACCTGGATGACGAGCAGAAAGCCGTGGTCGGCCAGGTGATCCCCTGGACCATGGCCTTCCTGGGCTTGAGCTTTATCGCCTGCGCACTGCTGATTATTGGCATGCCGCCGTTGTCCGGGTTTATTGGCAAGCTCAGCCTGTTGAGCGCGCTGGTCAACCCAATGGGCCTGGGTAACGCGGTGGATGAGCCGATCCGCCCGGCAGCCTGGGGTTTAGTGGCGCTGTTGATCTTGTCGGGCCTGGCTTCGCTGATCGCCTTCGCCCGCCTTGGCATCCAGCGCTTCTGGACACCGGAGGAGCGCCCATCGCCGCTGCTGCGCCGCTACGAGTGTGTGCCGATCTTCTTCCTGCTCGGCCTGAGCATTCTCCTGACCTTCAAGGCCGAACCGCTGATGCGCTACACCCAGGCCACGGCCGAGAGCCTGAATAACCCGGAGCATTACGTGATGGCGGTGATGGCCACGCGCCCGGTGCTGAGCCCTGAATCCAGAGCCGCCGCCCTGGAGGTGCAGCCATGAAGCGCCTGTTCCCTGCCCCGTGGCTATCGCTGGCATTGTGGGTGCTGTGGCTGGTGTTGAACCTGTCGGTCAGCCCCGGCAACCTGTTGCTGGGCGCGGTGCTGGGCTTTCTCGCGCCGCTGCTGATGGCGCCGCTGCGCCCGCTGCCGGTGCGCATTCGCCGCCCCGGCATCATCATTCGCTTGTTCTTCGTGGTGGGTCGCGACGTGATCGTGTCCAACCTGCAAGTGGCCTGGGGCGTACTGACGTGCGGATCCCGCCCGCCGCGTTCACGTTTTATCAAAATCCCGCTCGACCTGCGTGACCCCAACGGCCTGGCCGTACTGTCGATGATCACCAGCGTGACGCCTGGCACAGTGTGGTCGGAACTGGCCCTGGACCGCAGCATCCTGCTGCTGCACGTGTTCGACCTGGACGATGAAGCACCGTTTATCGAGCACTTCAAACGCGCCTACGAGCGGCCCCTGATGGAGATCTTCGAATGAGCCCCCTGCTCTCCAATGCAATCCTGGTCAGCCTGTTCCTGTTCTCGCTGGCGATGGTGCTGACGCTGGTGCGCCTGTTCAAAGGCCCGTCCGCGCAAGACCGGGTTCTGGCGCTGGACTACCTGTACATCCTGGCGATGCTGATGATGCTGGTGCTCGGCATTCGTTATGCCAGTGACACCTACTTTGAAGCGGCGCTGCTGATTGCGCTGTTTGGCTTTGTCGGGTCGTTCGCCCTGGCGAAATTCCTGCTGCGTGGCGAGGTGATTGAATGATGCCGTTATGGGTTGAAGTGATCGTGGCCGTGTTGCTGGTGCTCAGCAGCCTGTTTGCGCTGATTGGCGCGATCGGGTTGTTGCGCATGAAGGACTTCTTCCAGCGCATGCACCCACCGGCACTGGCCTCCACACTGGGCGCGTGGTGCGTGGCGCTGGCGTCGATTATCTACTTTTCGGTGCTCAAGTCCGGGCCGGTGCTGCACGGTTGGTTGATTCCGATTTTGTTGGCGATCACGGTGCCTGTTACCACACTGCTGTTGGCGCGCACGGCGCTGTTTCGCAAGCGCATGGCCGGTGATGATGTGCCTGCCGAGGTCAGCAGCCGCCGCTGATTGATCTGTGGGAGCTGGCTTGCCTGCGATAGCGGTGTATCAGTCAATGTTGCTGTGACTGATAGGCCCCCATCGCAGGCAAGCCAGCTCCCACATTGGTTTTTGCGTCAGGCGAACGAGCGGATGTGCGTCGCCAACGCTGCCAGTTCCCCATCATCGGCCCGCACAAAATCGTGGGATGAGATGTAACCCTCATACGCCGCAAAAAACTTGTCGACTTTGGAGCTGATGGGCTTGAACGCGCTGTCCTGCCCCGTGCCGTGCATGGGAAACAGCTTCGCATGCAGATGGTCCACGCCGTAGCCTTCGAGCATCATCCCCGTGCGCGCCACGTCGGGAAACGCCCGATCAATCAGCAGTGCGGTTTTCTTGGTCGCCACAATCAACGCGGACAACACCGCATCCGACTGCGCGAACGCGTAGCTGCCGTAATGCTGTTTGGGGATCACCACGCTGAAACCAGGCGTATTGGGGAAGATCGACAGGAACGCCATATGCTGGTCGTCTTCCCAGAGGATATGGGCCGGGGACGTCTTGCGGACAATGCTGCAGAAAATACAATCCATTCAATTCACCGTCAGTTTCAGTGTGCGAGCCGAGCCTCCAAAGGTAAGGCAAAAATGTCGCGCCTCAGTTAAAGATTAAATAATCCATAAATAGCTTGGCGCATTGGAGTGGGCCTGATACGGTTTAGTAGATTTTTTAATCCACTAAAGACAGGCAACCCCATGACCGCGCATCTCGCACGCTTCACCAACAAAGTCGCCCTGGTAACCGGCGGCTCCCGTGGCATCGGCGAAGCCATCGTGCGGCGCCTGGCGGCTGAAGGCGCGGCAGTGGCCTTCACCTATTCCGCGTCGGCTGACAAGGCGCAGGCACTGGTCGGCCAGATTCAAAGCCAAGGCGGCACAGCCCTGGCCATTCAGGCGGACAGCGCCGATGTGGTGGCGATTGCCCGAGCCGTGACCACCACCGTTGCGCATTTCGGCACGCTGAATATCCTGGTTAACAATGCCGGGATCTTGCAGCTCGGCAGCGTGGACGAATTCAGCCTGGAAGACTTCGACCGCATGTTCGCCGTGAATGTACGCGCGACATTCGCCGCCGCGAAAGCCGCGTCAGCAGTGATGCGCAGTGGTGACAGGATCATCAGCGTGGGCAGCGTCGTAGCGCAGCGCTCAGCCTTTCCGGGCTCCAGCGTCTATAGCATGACGAAGGCGGCGATCGCCGGTATGATCCGCGGCCTGGCGATTGATTTTGCCCCGCGCGGCATCACCGTCAATAACGTCCAGCCCGGCCCGACCAGCACTGACATGAACCCGGCAGACGCGCCGCATGCCGACCTGATCAAAAGCCTGGTGCCCTTGGGCCGTACAGGCACGGCTGACGAAATCGCCGGCATGGTCGCCTACCTCGCGTCTGAAGAAGCTGCCTTTGTGACCGGCGCCAGCCTGAGCATCGACGGTGGCTACCTGGCCTGACCCTTCACTTTCCAGAGGTACCCCATGGCAAGACCCCGAGCCTTCGACCGCGACCAGGTGCTGCAACACGCCATCCGCGTATTTTGCGACAAGGGTTTTGCCGCCGCCTCAACCGAAGAACTGATGCAGGCCATGGGGCTGAGCCGCCAGAGCATGTACAACACCTTTGGCGACAAACGCCAGTTGTACCTGCAGGCCATGGCCGAGTATCAGCGCACGGGCGTCGACGACCTGATCGAGCGTCTGGGCCAAGGCCCGACACCGCTGCAAGGCCTGCACGACACCCTGAACTCCTTCGCCACCCGCGCCCTTCGCGAAGGCACGGCCGGGTGCATGGGCGTCAATGCGATCTGCGAATTCGGCCAGGAGGATGAGCAAATCAATCAGCTCACCGCCCACAGCGCCGGGCGTTTGCGCAGTGCATTCGAACAAACCTTGGGGCGCGCGCAGGAACAGGGCGAGCTTGCGCCGGGCATCGATCTGCCGGGCGCCTGCGATTTCCTGATGGCCACCCTCAGCGGCATGAAGGTCGCCGGCAAGGGCGGCGCTACCGTCGAGCAATTGGCCAACATCGCGGGGTTCGCAATTCGCGCACTGGGCGCCAATGCGTAATTAGAGGATTGGCGCGCCAAACCGGTTCAAGCGCGGCATCCAATGATCGAGTATCTGAGCTGACGCCAGCACATGATGCGCGTGCCCAATCAACAAGCGGCGTGGCACAAAGCCGATGTAGCGCGAGTCATCGCTGTTGTCGCGGTTGTCACCCAGCATGAAATAACTGTCGGCCGGCACAGTGACCGGGCCGAAAGTTCGCAATGCCCGAACCGTGGGCATGAACTGAATGCTGCGCTGACTGTTGCTCGCATGCTCGATCAGCTTGATACCCGGCACTGTCTGGCCTGGCACGATCGGTTCGCTGATGTCCTGGCCATCACTGTAGGTAGCCGGCGTGCCGTTAACCCACAGCACTTCATCTTTCATTTCCAGGGTATCGCCGGGAATGCCGACGATGCGTTTGATCAAGCGCATGCCGTCCTTGGGTGACGAGAAAGTCACCACATCGCCGCGCTTAGGGTCATCCAGCTTGGCCAGGGATATATCCGTAAGCGGCAACTTGAGGTCATACGCCACGCGGTTGACCAGCACCACATCGCCCTCAAGCAACGTCGGGCGCATCGACCCGGATGGGATGGGGTTCCAGTCGGCCAGGGAGGTGCGGAACACGCCGAAGCACAGCCAGAAAAGGATGACGTAACGGTAGCGGCTCAACCAACTTCGCATACAGCCTCGCACTAAAAAAGCGGCGCAGACAGCCGCCGGAAAACCCAGGGTAACATTTGGCAATACTCGCTTATTACACCGGAGGATTAAATTAACATTAGCGTTACAGCCCACATTGATCGTCCCCACGCTCTGCGTGGGAATGCATCCCTTGACGCTCCGCGTCACCTTGCACAGGGCTTGAGGTGTTTGCCAAAAGCAGGACGCAGAGCGTCCAGGGCGGCGTTCCCACGCAGAGCGTGGGAACGAGCCACGCTTGCACAATAAAAAACGCCCCGAACCAGTCGGGGCGTTTTTTATTCAGGATTTACCGATCAAGCCTGATCAGCCAACCGCCACGTCGTGCCGCCCTTCCCGTCTTCCAACACCACACCCATCGCGGTCAGTTGGTCACGGATACGGTCGGACTCCGCCCAGTCTTTGCCTGCACGGGCAGCCAGGCGCGCTTGAATCAACGCGTCTACTTCAGCGGCATCTACACGCCCTTCGGCGCCGGCTTGCAGGAAGTCATCGGCTTCCATCTGCAGTACACCCAACACGCTGGCCAGCTCTTTCAAGCGCGCAGCAAGACCAGCGGCTGCATCAAGATCACTCTCACGCAGACGGTTGATCTCACGCACCATCTCGAACAGCACCGCGCAGGCTTCCGGCGTGCCGAAGTCGTCGTTCATGACCTCGGTAAAGCGTGCCACGAAGGCTTCGCCGCCGGCCGGCGCCACGGCAGGCAGGCCTTTCAACGCATGGTAGAAACGCTCCAGGGCGCCTTTGGCGTCCTTGAGGTTGTCTTCCGAGTAGTTGATGGCGCTGCGGTAGTGGCTCGACACCAGCAGGTAGCGCACCACTTCCGGGTGGTACTTTTCCAGCACATCGCGGATGGTGAAGAAGTTGTTCAAGGACTTGGACATCTTCTCGCCATTGATGCGGATCATGCCGCAATGCATCCAGGCGTTGGCGTAGGTCTTGCCGGTGGCGGCTTCGCTTTGGGCGATTTCGTTTTCGTGGTGCGGGAACTCAAGGTCGCTGCCGCCGCCATGAATATCGAAGGTCTCGCCCAGGCAGCAGGTGGACATCACCGAGCATTCGATGTGCCAGCCCGGACGGCCCGCGCCCCATGGCGACTCCCAGCTCGGCTCGCCGGGCTTGGTGCCTTTCCACAGCACGAAGTCCAGTGGATCCTGCTTGGCTTCGTCGACTTCGATACGTGCGCCGATGCGCAGGTCTTCGATTTTCTTGCGCGACAGCTTGCCGTAGCCCATGAACTTCGCGACGCGGTAGTACACGTCGCCATTGCCTGGGGCGTAGGCGTAACCCTTGTCGATCAGGGTCTGGATCATGCTCAACATGCCCGGAATGTGATCCGTGGCGCGCGGCTCCATGTCCGGTTTGAGGATGTTCAGACGCGCTTCATCCTCGTGCATCGCGGTGATCATGCGCTCGGTCAGCACATCGAACGGTTCGCCGTTCTCGCGCGCCCGGTTGATGATCTTGTCTTCGATGTCGGTGATGTTGCGCACATAGGTCAAGTCATAGCCGCTGAAACGCAACCAACGGGTCACCAGGTCGAAGGCAACCATGCTGCGGCCGTGGCCGATGTGGCAGTAGTCGTACACGGTCATGCCGCACACGTACATGCGCACCTTGTTGCCGTCCAGCGGCTTGAAGACTTCTTTGGTCTTGCTGAGTGTGTTGTAGATCGTTAGCACAACGGCTTCCTTAGAGAATCACTGGCCCCACGAATCACGCAAGGTCACGGTACGGTTGAAGACCGGATGACCAGGTTTGGAGTCCTTGATATCCGCGCAGAAGTAACCTTCGCGCTCGAACTGGAAACGGTCTTCCGGCTGTGCGTCGCCAAGCGATGGCTCGGCACGACAACCCGTGAGAACTTGCAGGGAGTCAGGGTTGATGTTGTCCAGGAAGCTGGCGCTGTCTTCAGCCTTCTCAGGGTTCGGCGAACGGAACAGACGATCGTACAGGCGCACTTCGCACTCGATGCTGGCAGCAGCCGGCACCCAGTGAACGACGCCTTTGACCTTGCGGCCTTCAGGGTTCTTGCCCAGGGTTTCCGGGTCGTAGGAGCATCGCAGTTCGACGATGTTGCCATCGGCGTCCTTGATCGCTTCATCGGCACGGATCACGTAGCTGCCGCGCAGGCGCACTTCGCCGTTAGGCTCCAGGCGCTTGTAGCCTTTCGGCGGCTCTTCCATGAAGTCATCACGGTCGATGTAGATTTCACGCGCGAACGGCAGCTTGCGCACGCCAAGTTCTTCTTTCTGCGGGTGACGCGGCAGTTCGAGGTGGTCGACCTTGTCTTCCGGATAGTTGGTGATCACGACTTTCAACGGGCGCAATACGCACATGGCACGCGGCGCGTTGGCGTCCAGGTCCTGACGGATGCTGAACTCGAGCATGCCGTAATCGACCACGCCGTCGGAGCGGTTGGTGCCGACCATGTCGCAGAAGCTGCGGATCGACGCCGGGGTGTAGCCGCGACGGCGGAAACCCGACAGGGTGGACATGCGCGGGTCATCCCAGCCATGCACGTGCTTTTCGTCCACCAACTGCTTGAGCTTGCGCTTGCTGGTGATGGTGTAGTTCAGGTTCAGGCGGCTGAACTCGTACTGACGCGGGTGCGCCGGAACCGGCAGGCTGTCGAGGAACCACTCATACAGCGGGCGATGGCTTTCGAACTCCAGGGTGCAGATGGAGTGGGTGATGCCTTCGATGGCGTCCGACTGACCGTGGGTGAAGTCATAGTTCGGGTAGATGCACCACTTGTCACCGGTCTGGTGGTGATGGGCGTGGCGGATGCGGTACATGATCGGGTCGCGCAGGTTCATGTTCGGCGAGGCCATGTCGATCTTGGCGCGCAGCACGCGGGCGCCGTCCGGGAACTCACCGGCGCGCATGCGGTTGAACCAGTCGAGGTTCTCTTCTACCGAACGGTCACGGAACGGGCTGTTCTTGCCCGGCTCGGTCAGCGTGCCACGGTATTCCTTGGCCTGCTCCGGGGTCAGGTCGTCGACGTAGGCCTTGCCGGCCTTGATCAGCTCGACGGCCCAGTCGAACAACTGGTCGAAATACTTGGACGCATAGCGCACTTCACCGGACCATTCGAAGCCCAGCCACTTGATGTCGCTTTCGATGGCGTCGATGTATTCCTGGTCTTCCTTGGCCGGGTTGGTGTCGTCGAAACGCAGGTGCGTGACGCCACCGAACTCCTGGGCCAGGCCGAAGTTCACACAGATCGACTTGGCGTGACCGATGTGCAGGTAGCCGTTGGGCTCTGGCGGGAAGCGGGTGACGATCTGCGTGTGCTTGCCCGAATCCAGGTCCGCCTGGATGATCGGGCGCAGGAAATTGACCGGGACGGCAGGTCCGGCCTTGGAATTCGAGGTAGGGTCGACAGTGGGCTTGCTCATAGGATCCTTGAACAGACAGGTTCGTGGCCGGTTGGGGCCAGATAAAACAAAGGCGATATCATAGCCGATGCTGTCAAGTACCTGACAGAGCAGCACCGAAAACTGCTGCATTTAATGCACCGGCGGTAAAAAACCACCTCGAAATTCCTGCCGGGCACGCTAAACTGCGCGCCTTGGCACACATTTAGCCAAACCGGTAGCGGCGCCTTGGCGTCCAAACCCACGAATTCCCTGAAAAGAGTAGTGAACATGACTCAAGTCAAACTGACCACCAACCACGGTGACATCGTCATCGAGCTGAACGCCGAGAAAGCGCCGATCACCGTCGCCAACTTCATCGAGTACGTGAACGCCGGCCACTACGAAAACACCGTTTTCCACCGTGTCATCGGCAACTTCATGATCCAGGGCGGCGGTTTCGAGCCAGGCATGAAAGAAAAGAAAGACAAGCGTCCAAGCATCCAGAACGAAGCGGACAACGGCCTTTCCAACGACAAGTACACCGTCGCCATGGCCCGTACCATGGAGCCGCATTCGGCCTCCGCGCAGTTCTTCATCAACGTCGCCGACAACGCCTTCCTCAACCACAGCGGCAAGAACGTGCAGGGCTGGGGCTACGCGGTATTCGGTAAAGTCACCGAAGGCCAGGACGTGGTCGACAAGATCAAAGGCGTGTCCACCACCTCCAAGGCCGGTCACCAGGACGTTCCAGCAGAAGACGTGATCGTCCAGAAAGCCGAGATCGTTGGGTGATATTGCTGATTTCAGACTTGCATCTGGAAGAGGAGCGCCCGGATATCACCCGGGCGTTTCTGGATCTGCTCCACGGCCGCGCCCGTGGCGCCCAGGCGTTGTACATTCTGGGGGACTTCTTTGAAGCCTGGATTGGCGACGATGGGATGACCGCCTTCCAGCGTTCCATCTGCGAGGCTTTACGCGAGCTGAGCGACAGCGGCACCCCGATTTTTATCATGCATGGCAACCGCGATTTCCTGATCGGTAAAGCGTTCTGCAAAGCCGCAGGCGCCACCTTGCTCAAGGACCCGAGTGTCGTGCAGTTACATGGCGAGCCCGTGCTGTTGATGCACGGAGACAGCCTCTGCACCCGCGACATCGGCTACATGAAGCTGCGGCGCATCCTGCGTAACCCGATTGTCTTGTTCATCCTGCGGCACCTGCCCTTGCGCACCCGCCACAAGCTGGCGCGCAAGCTGCGCAGCGAGAGCCGTGCGCAAACGCGTATGAAAACCAACGATATTGTCGATGTGACGCCCGAGGAAGTGCCACGGGTGATGCAGCAGTTCGGTGTACGCACTCTGGTCCACGGCCATACGCACCGCCCGGCCATTCATAAACTGCAGATTGGTGACCAGGCGGCCAAGCGTATTGTGCTGGGGGATTGGGACAAGCAGGGTTGGGCCTTGCAGGTGGATGAGCAAGGGTTTGCGCTGGCGGCGTTTGACTTCGTCAACCCACAGTTGGCGTTGCCCGGCGCATAACCCTGAGACACAGAACGCTGGCTTGTGTGGGGTTTGACTTGTGTGGGAGCTGGCTTGTGTGGGAGCTGGCTTGCCTGCGATGCAGGCACCTCGGTACATCAGGTACACCGAGCTGATGCTATCGCAGGCAAGCCAGCTCCCACACAAAACCAGCTCCCACATTTGATTGCATTTCAAACGTTGCCGATCAATGACCGGAAGCCTCCGGCCCGGCCTTCGCGCCAAACGGCGGCTTGGCCAGCCACACCAGCAACATCAAGCCCATGAACATCCACCCCAGCAACGTGAAGTAATCCACGGTGGACATCATGTACGCCTGGCTGGTGAGGATCTGGTCCAACTGCGCATAGGCCTTGTGCCCTGCTCCGCCTAGCGCCTGCAACGCATCGCGGGTGGCGGAGTCGTAGGTGGTCATGTTCTCGCTCATGTACGCGTGGTGCTGATCGGCGCGGCGAATCCAGATCCAGGTGGTCAGCGATGCCGCAAAGCTACCGCCCAGGGTCCGCAGGAAGGTCGCAAGACCCGCGCCGTCGGCGATTTGCGCCGGCGGCAAGTCGGACATCAGGATGCTCAAGGTCGGCATAAAGAACAACGCCACGCCGATCCCCATGAACAACTGCACCAAAGCGATATGGGTGAAATCCACCTGATTGGTAAAGCCTGCGCGCATAAAGCAGCTCAAGCCAATCGCCAGGAACGCCAGGCCCGCCAGCAAGCGCAAATCGAACTTGTGCGCATACTTGCCCACAAAGGGTGACATCAGCACCGGCAAAATACCGATCGGCGCGACCGCCAGGCCGGCCCAGGTGGCGGTGTAGCCCATCTGGGTTTGCAGCCATTGCGGCAGGATCAGGTTGATCCCGAAGAAGCCCGCATAGCCCAGGATCAACACGATGGTGCCGATACGGAAGTTGCGGTAGGCAAACAACCGCAGGTTGACCACCGGGTGCTTGTCGGTCAGCTCCCAGATGATGAACACCGCCAGGGCAATCACCGAAATCGCCGCACCGATGATGATGAAGTTGGATTCGAACCAGTCCAGGTCATTGCCCTTGTCGAGGATGATCTGCAAAGCGCCGACACCAACGATCAGGCTCAACAACCCGACGTAATCCATCGGCTGGTAACTGGTGACAACCGGGCGTTTCTTCAATTGCGAACGCACCACCATCACCGCAAAGATGCCGATGGGCACGTTGATAAAGAAGATCCACGGCCAGCTGTAGCTGTCGGTGATCCAGCCGCCGAGGATGGGGCCGGCAATCGGCGCCACCACCGTAACCATCGCCAGTAACGCCAGGGCCATGCCGCGCCTGGCCGGTGGGTAAACCGCGATCAGTAACGTCTGGGTCATCGGGTACAACGGCCCGGCGACCAGGCCTTGCAGCACCCGAAAGCCAATCAGCTCGGGCATCGAGGTGGAAATACCACAGAGGAACGACGCCAATACAAACAGGATGGTCGCCCACAAAAACAGCTTCACCTCGCCAAACCGGCGGCTCAGCCAGCCGGTGAGCGGCAAGGCAATGGCGTTGCTCACCGCAAACGAGGTGATCACCCAGGTGCCCTGCTCCGAACTCACGCCCAGGTTGCCGGAAATGGTCGGCAACGCCACGTTGGCGATGGTGGTGTCGAGCACCTGCATAAAGGTCGCCAGCGACAGGCCAATAGTGGCCATCAGCAAGCTTGGCGGCGTAAAGGACGCGGGGGCGTTAGCGCTCATCAGCGTTGCACAGCCTTGGGTGCGGCGAGGCTATTGTCATGGATCAACTGCGTGATCATGGCATCGGCTTCGGCCAGTTGGCGGTCATACACGTTGGTGGTGAACGAGGCCTTTTGCGGTGCCTGTTGCGCCAGCACCGGGCCGCTTTGGTCGTGCAGGTCGACGTTGACCACAGTGCTCAAGCCCACCCGCAGCGGGTTCTTGGCCAACTCGTCGGCGTTGATGTGGATGCGCACTGGCACCCGTTGCACGATCTTGATCCAGTTGCCGGTGGCATTCTGCGCAGGCAGCAGGGCAAACGCGCTGCCGGTGCCGGCGCCGAGGCTGTCGACGGTGCCGCTGAATTTCACGTCACTGCCATAGATGTCCGCTTCGATGTCCACCGGCTGGCCAATGCGCATATCGCGCAGCTGAGTTTCCTTGAAGTTGGCGTCGATCCACAGCTGGTCCAGCGGGATCACCGCCATCAACGCGGTGCCGGGCTGCACGCGCTGGCCCAGTTGCACGGTGCGCTTGGCCACGTAGCCCGTGACCGGTGCGATCAAGGTGCTGCGCGCGTTGGTCAGGTAGGCCTGACGCAGTTGCGCGGCGGCGGCTTGCACATCCGGGTGGGACGAAATCACCGTGTCATCCACCAAGGCATTCGTGGTTTTCAGTTGCTGCTCAAGGTTGGTCAGGGCGTTCTTGGCGGCGGTCAGGTTGTCACGGGCATGGGACAGTTCCTCCTGGGAGATCGCACCGCCCTGGGCCAGCGTCTTACGGCGGTTGAAGTTGTCCTGGGCGGTTTGCACGTCAGCTTTCTGTGCGTTGACCTGGGCTTTCATGCCATCGACATTGCTGTACAAACCACGCACCTGGCGCACGGTGCGGGCCAGGTTGGCCTGGGCACTTTGCAGGCCGACGGCGGCGTCATTCGGGTCGAAGTTGATCAGAACCTGGCCTTCGTGGACCAGGTCGCCGTCGTCGGCGCCGATGCTGACCACGGTGCCGGTGACCAGCGGGGTGATTTCCACCACGTTGCCGTTCACATAGGCGTCGTCGGTGCTTTCATTGAAGCGCCCGTAGAACTCATACCAGCCCCACACGCCGACCACGCCAAGAATGACGATCAGCGCCAGGCCGATCAGCATGACTTTGCGTTTGCGCGGGTTGTTATCGGGCTTTTCAGTTGCGTTGCTGTTTTCGGCAGTGGCCATGACAAATACCTCAAATTATTCCGTACGGGTGGCAGGGCTGGTCGTGGTCGCGGCCACGTTATCGGCGTTGAATCCGCCACCCAGGGCTTGCATCAATTGAATCGACAGGTCGATCTGCGCCGCATTCAAGGTCGCCAGCTGACGCTGGGCCTGCAGCAATTGCTGCTCGATGCTGAGCACATCCAGGTAGTTACCGATGCCGGAGCTGTAACGCTGTACGCCGGTGTCGTAAGACTGCTGGGCGATGTCCGCAGCGTGTTGCTGCGCCTGGATCTGCCGCCCGGTTTCGCGCAGTTGCATCAGGGTGTTGCCGATATCGCCCAAGGCTTGCACCAGGGTTTTGTTGTACTGAGCCACGGCCAGGTCGTAATCGGCGTCGCGAGCATCGAGGTCGGCACGCAAGCGGCCACCGTCAAAGATCGGCAACGAGATGGTCGGCGCAATGCTGAAGAACCGGCTGGCCGAGCCAAACATCGCATCACCGAGCAACGACTCGGCCCCGGCGCTCGCACTGAGGTTGAGGTTGGGGTAGAAGCGGGTTTTGCTCGCGGCCACGTTTTTACTCGCGGCCTCCACGCGCCAGCGTGCGGCGATCAGGTCCGGGCGACGGCCCAGCAATTCGGCCGGCAAGACTGAAGGCACAGCGACGGCACTGGGTTTCAACACATTCGGGCGGGTCAGCTCGCCGCCACGGTCCGGGCCTTTGCCGAGCAATACCGCCAGGGCGATCTTGGCGCTTTGCAGTTGTTTTTCAGCGTCGATCAACTGCGACTGGGAGCTGGCTTCCAGGCTTTCGGTCTGTTGGTACTGGTATTCGCTGTCGATGCCGGAGCTGAGGCGGCGTTTGCTCAGGTCGAGCATCTGGCGGGTGCGCTTGAGGTCGTCATTGGCCAGGTCACGCACGATATGCGCTTGGCCCAAATCGCTGTAAGCCTTGGCGACGTTGGCGGCCAGGGTCAGGCGTGCGGCTTGCTGGTCGACTTCGGCTGCACGCGCCTGGCCCAACGCGGCTTCCCAGGCAGCGCGCTGGCCACCCCAAAGGTCGAAGTTGTAGTTGAAGCTGGCGCCGATGTTACGCACCGTGGCATAGGCATCGCCCTGCCCGCGCGGGTCCTGGTCCTTGGCCAGGCGCGAACGGCTCACACCGGCGCTGGCATCCAGGGTTGGCATGCGCGCCGCATCGGCGGCATAAGCGGCGGCTTCGGCCTGGTGCGCACGGGCGCTGGCCACTTGCATATCAGGGCTGTTTTGCAGGGCTTCGTGGATCAGGCCGTCGAGTTGCGGGTCGCCGAGGCTTTTCCACCAGTCGGCGGTGGGCCAGGCGGCCGTGGACAGGGTCACGCCGCTCAAGGATTTGCCGGTTTGCAACGTGTTGGCGTCGAGACGTTGGCCCTGGGTGTCGAGGCCGCTGAAGTTGGCACAACCGGCCATGCTCATCGCCACCAACACCAGGCTGAGTGCACGCGTTTTCATTGATTACCTACCCGCTGGAGGACGATGGCGTCACCGGCAGCTACCAGAATTTTCTTGAGGATTCTTTCCAGGGTTTCCAACTCACCAGGCTCGAGGGCACCGGCCAGTTCATTCATCGACTGCGCGCCGATATGCGGCAACATGTCGGCCAGGCGCTGGCCGTCTTCGGTGAGCACTAACTGCACCTGGCGCCGGTCCTGCTCGGAGCGCTTGCGCGCCAGCAGGCCCTTTTGCTCCAGACGGTCGAGCATGCGGGTCATGGAGCCGCTGTCGAGGGACAGGTGGCGGCACAGCTCCGCCGGGGTATCGACGTCGAACTGGGCAATGATGATCAACACCTTGAACTGCGCGGCGGTGACGCCGTGGGGTTCCATATGGGTGTCGATAATGCGGTCCTTGAGCAGCGCCGCCCGGCCCAGCAACAGGCCGAGGTGGCAGTTGCGAAAGCTGTCAGGGGTGTAGTGGGTCATCGAAAGTCACCTTATTACTGCCTAGGCAGTGAATGTATGACAAGATGTTACTGCTTAGGCAGCGAATGTCAAATGGAATTATTAGCTTGCTTGGTAATTTCGCGAGAGGTGGGCTTGAAACACAAATAACTGTGGGAGCTGGGTTGCCTGCGATAGCGGTTTGGCCGGGGGGTGTTTGGTCGGGTACATATCCATTGCTGCGGTAACGGCGGCCTATGGTTTCGCTCTTACAGCGACTCACTTTTCAAAGGACCGAAAAGTAAGCAAAAGGTCCTCGCCCCAACACTCGGTGCCTCGCTGTGGCTCGGCATGCCCGCAATCCGACAGTGATTTGGGGGGCCGCCGCGATGGGCCATCCTTGGCCCAGCGCGGCTAAACCGGCATCCCTGCCGGTTTACCCCCCAAATCCCTGTCGAATTCCGGCCATCGTGTTTGACGGGGCGATTTCAGATCAAGATCAAGAGCGCAGATCAAAAGACCGCTAACTTCGTCATCGAAAAGGATGCAAGGGCCGGAGCAACAGCAACAGCAACAGCAGAGCCATACTCGGTCAAAGGTGGGAGCTGGCTTGCCTGCGATAGCATCAACTCGGTGTGCCTGATGTACCGAGGTGTCTGCATCGCAGGCAAGCCAGCTCCCACAGAAAAGCAGCTCTTCAGTGTATGCAAATCCGCTTTCGCTTTTGATCTAACCACTCAGGTCGGCTTTCAGGCCGCCGTGCTGTAGATCTTGATCTTGCTTTTGATCTGAGGCGCCCCGTTAACCACGATGGCCGAACGCAGGCTTGAATCCGTGGGTAACCCGGCAGGACGCCGGGTTAGCCGCGCTGGGCCAAGGATGGCCCATCGCGGCGGCC
>NZ_WKDB01000006.1:0-136662 GCF_021606215.1 Pseudomonas sp. PA-5-4B
CCATCCAACACTGTTTCGTTGTTCAACAACGCCGACCCCACAGAACTCACCCACCATTATCGTTCGTCGGCAGCGTCGGATACAAACCAGCTCCCACACAAGCCCGCTCCCACATTTTGTACTGCGTCTTTATTGGAACAACGACTCACTCGACAAGCCGTTCTTCTCGAGGATCTCACGCAAGCGCTTGAGGCCCTCCACCTGAATCTGCCGCACCCGCTCACGGGTCAAGCCGATCTCTAGGCCTACATCCTCCAGGGTGCTGCTCTCATGGCCGCGCAAGCCGAAACGGCGAATCACCACCTCGCGCTGCTTGTCCGTGAGTTCGGACAGCCACTGGTCAATGCTTTGGGAAAGATCATCGTCCTGCAACAGCTCACAAGGATCTGTCGGGCGATCATCTGTCAGGGTGTCCAGCAGGGTTTTATCCGAATCCGGACCCAGCGAGACATCGACCGAAGACACGCGCTCGTTCAAGCCGAGCATGCGTTTAACCTCGCCCACTGGCTTTTCCAGCAGGTTGGCGATTTCCTCAGGCGAAGGTTCATGATCGAGTTTTTGTGTCAGCTCACGTGCCGCCCGCAGGTAGACGTTGAGCTCCTTGACCACATGGATCGGCAACCGGATCGTACGGGTCTGATTCATGATCGCCCGTTCGATGGTCTGGCGAATCCACCAGGTGGCATAGGTAGAGAAGCGGAAGCCCCGCTCAGGGTCGAACTTCTCCACTGCCCGGATCAAGCCCAGGTTGCCCTCCTCGATCAGGTCCAACAGCGACAGGCCACGATTGACGTAGCGTCGGGCGATTTTCACCACCAGCCGCAAGTTACTTTCAATCATGCGCTTGCGCCCAGCCGGATCGCCCTTTTGCGACAAGCGCGCAAAATGGACTTCTTCTTCGGGAGTCAGCAAAGGGGAAAAGCCAATTTCATTGAGGTACAACTGCGTAGCGTCGAGCGCCCGCGTGTAGTCAATGTACTTGTGCTGCTTTAACGCGGTGGCGTTTTTGGATTTGGTGCGAACTGAAGGTTTAGCAGCTCCTTCATCATTCGACATCGATTCCTTTTCGGTGAGGATCTCCATTTCAAGGAGAACCTCATCGTCGATGTCAAACTCCGGCGCTTCTTTACTGAGAGCCATTGTTATAGTCCTTTGGTGAGTTCGACCTCAAGCTCAAGCGACGCCTTTATCCTTGGCAACGCTGGAGCCTGTTCCTTCTACGTGAGGGAACAGGCTGTGCAACACATCAACGACGGGGTAGGAATTGCAGCGGATCTACAGGCTTCCCTTGGCGGCGAATCTCAAAGTGCAGTTTCACCCGGTCTGTACCAGTTGACCCCATTTCGGCAATTGTCTGTCCGACTTTGACCTGCTGCCCCTCCCGAACCAACAGCCTGCGGTTATGACCGTAGGCACTGACGTAGGTATCGCTGTGTTTGATGATGACCAGCTCGCCGTAGCCCCGTAAACCACTCCCGGCGTAAACCACTGTCCCATCAGACGCAGCTAAAACAGGCTGTCCCAAATCCCCGGCGATATCAATGCCTTTATTCAAACTACCGTTTGAAGAGAATTTTCCAATCAGCACCCCGTTTGAAGGCCATCCCCAACCGGTCGGCGCCGGCCCGGCAGGTGGCAACGGCGTGGCTGCCGGCTTGCTCGCAACCGTAGGCGCAGCGGTGCCTGCAGGCCTGGTGATGATTGTGGTTTTGCTTGAGGACGAGGCCGAAGATCCGGACTTTGTCACAACTGCCGTAGATGCCGAACCGGTACGCCCATCGAAACGGATGGTTTGCCCGGGATGTATCGTATACGGCACAGGAATATTGTTACGAGCTGCGAGCGCCTTGTAATCCCAGCCGTAACGGAAGGCGATTGAGAACATCGTGTCCCCCTTTCGCACTACATATTGCCCGGTGGTGACTGTCGGTTTTTGCGGCACGGCGCTGGCACCGTTTCGGTCGACAACCCGAGCGCCACTGGACGGAGAGCTTGAGCAACCCACCAATAAGGAACTCAAGACAAGGCCAAGCACCAGTCGCTGAAAACTTGTTTTACTCATACGCTGCGCTAGACCTGTGAGACTCACCCGCCGCTCCCTTTGTGCTGGCCGAACATGAATGCCTGTATCAGGCTTGAAATATGTCGCAAGTATAACTGGGCATTGGCTTTTTACCGGTACACGACTGAAACGAAAAATTCATCGCGTTTAAACCCGGCTTCCAATCATGTTGACTCAATAAGCCCCGCCGTAAGACACATCCCCATCAACAGAATTCACTGTTTGCAAAGAAATGATCAGGCCAGCGGGCCATTGAGCAGCGGAACGAAGCGCACAGCACCCAGTACATGCCGGGAAAAGCCTTCGTCCTCGCGAATAATGAGCATCAATTGTTGCACTTCGCCAGAGCCCACCGGGATGACCAAGCGCCCGCCAGGGGCGAGCTGATCGAGCAACGCCTGGGGCACATCGGTGGCGACCGCCGTGACGATAATGCCGTTATACGGCGCCAGCGCCGGCCAGCCTTCCCAACCGTCGCCCCAACGGAACACCACGTTGCGCAGGTTGAGCTCCACCAGGCGCTCCTTAGCGCGGTCCTGCAGGACCTTGATGCGCTCCACCGAGAACACCCGTTCCACCAGCTGCGAGAGCACGGCGGTCTGGTAACCCGAACCGGTGCCGATCTCCAGCACCTTGTCCAACGGCCCCGCCGCCAGCAGCAGTTCACTCATGCGCGCGACCATATAAGGTTGCGAGATGGTCTGGTTATGGCCGATTGGCAACGCAGTGTCTTCATAGGCACGATGCGCCAGCGCCTCGTCCACGAACAGATGCCGAGGCGTGCGCCGGATGACTTCCAGCACCTGGGCGTTGGACAGGCCTTCTTCATACAGACGCTGGATCAAACGCTCGCGGGTACGCTGGGAGGTCATCCCGATACCACGACGCAACAGGTCGTCTTGTTCACGCGCCATTAACGCAACCCCTCAAGCCAGCCATCCAGACTACTGAAGGCATCACTGAAGGTGCGATCGAGCTGCAACGGGGTAATCGAAACATAACCTTGCATCACCGCATGAAAGTCGGTGCCGGGGCCGCCGTCTTCGGCATCGCCGGCGGCGGCAATCCAGTAACCTTCCTTGCCACGTGGGTCGACCACCTTCAACGGTGCTGCCGCACGAGCGCGATGGCCCAGGCGCGTCAGCTGGATGCCGCGGATATGGTCGAGGGGCAAATTGGGGATATTAACGTTGAGCACCGTGCGCGGTGGCAAGTCCAGCGAGCCGTGGGCCTCCACCAGCTTGCGGGCGAAATACGCCGCCGTCGCCAGGTTATCCAGTTGCCGTGAGGCAAACGAAAAAGCGAATGAGGTGCGCCCCAGGAAACGCCCTTCAAGGGCCGCCGCCACGGTGCCGGAATACAGCACATCATCGCCCAGGTTGGCGCCCAGGTTGATGCCCGACACCACCAGATCCGGCTCCTGGTCCAACAAGCTGTTGATTGCCAGGTGCACGCAGTCGGTGGGGGTGCCGTTCACGCTGATAAAGCCATTGGCCAGAACCTGCGGGTGCAGCGGACGGTCGAGCGTCAGCGAACTGCTGGCGCCGCTCTTGTCCTGGTCCGGGGCAACCACCACACACTCGGCGTAATCCTGCAGCGCAGCATAAAGCGCGGCAAGACCGGGTGCGGTGGCACCGTCATCGTTTGATATCAGAATACGCATGGGTTGTCCGTCGGCCCCACCGGCACCAGATCAACAAGCTCGCGCACCAACACAGTGGCGAAGCATCCGGCCGGCAGGACGAATTCCAATTGCAGAATGTCAGGACCGGGATAATGCCACGTCAACCCGCCAATGGGCAGTCGCAGAATGCGACGTTCCTGGCTCATGCCAGCGTTCACCAGCCAATCGCGCAGCTCTGGCTCGCTCGCGGCAATGGTTTGCTCAAGCGTGTGGGTCGCGCCGCCGGCCGGTGAATCACCCTCGCCCCACTGTGGGCCGGTGGGGTGCAGATCCAGAATCGCCAGGCGCGGGTCGCTGCATTCAGCCTCACCCGCCGGAAAAAAACTGCGACTGTCGGTAAACGCCAGCAGGTCACCGACCTGGGCACGTTGCCAGGAGCCGTCCGCGACCCGCGCCGCCAACACTTTGTTAAACAGAAAGCTGCGCGCGGTCGACAGCAGCCGCGAACGCACATTGCGCTGCTCGGGCAACGCCTTGCGTGCCGCCCACTCACGGGCATCCACCACGTTGCCGCCGTTATGCCCGAAACGCTGGGCACCGAAGTAGTTCGGGATGCCGTGCTGGGCGATCAGTTGCAAGCGTGCGTCGATGGCGGCGGTATCGCCGGCCAATTGCGTCAGGCGCAGGGTAAACCCGTTGGCCGAATGCGCGCCGCGTTGCAGCTTGCGCTTGTGGCGGCCCATTTTGAGGATCTTGAGGGTGTCGTTTTCGGCCCCGCTCATGTCCGGGTCGGCCTTGCCCGGCAGTTGCACGCTGAACCACTGACGGGTCAACGCCTGACGGTCCTTGAGCCCGGCATAGCTGACGGTGCGCAAGGGCACGCCAGCAGCCTTGGCGATACGGCGCGCAGCCTCTTCGGTATTCAGGCCGCGCTTTTCTACCCACAGCCACAGGTGCTCACCGTCGCCGCTCAGGGGAATGTCCAGCACTTCGTCGACCTGGAAGTCTTCAGCCGTTGCCTTCAAAACCGCGCTGCCCAAGGCCTCGCCATAGGCACGCGGGCCCAGCAATTGCAGATCATTCATGCGCGCAGCAACAAGGCGACGGAGTGCACCGCGATGCCTTCTTCCCGGCCGGTAAACCCGAGCTTTTCGGTGGTGGTGGCTTTCACGTTGACTTGATCCAATTCAATTTGCAGGTCGGCGGCAATCAGCGCGCGCATCGATTCGATGTAGGGTGCCATTTTCGGCGCCTGGGCCACGATGGTGTTGTCGACGTTGCCGACCTTCCAGCCCTTGGCATGGATCAAGCCGACCACGTGGCGCAGCAAGACACGGCTGTCCGCGCCCTTGAAGGTCGGGTCGGTGTCTGGAAAGTGCTTGCCGATATCGCCCAACGCAGCCGCGCCGAGCAAGGCATCGCTCAAGGCATGCAGCACAACGTCGCCGTCGGAATGAGCCAGCAACCCATGGTGGTGTGCAATGCGCACGCCGCCCAAGGTGATGAAATCGCCTTCAGCGAAACGGTGCACATCGTAGCCGTGGCCAATACGCATAAAAAAACGCCCCGATTTAATTCAGGGCGTGATTCTACCTACTTTTGCCTCACATTAACCGAGCAAAGCACGACCATGATGTCGCAAATGATCTTCGATGAAGCTGGCGATAAAGAAGTAACTGTGGTCATAACCCGGCTGCAGGCGCAGTTCAAGCGGATGGTTGGCAGCCTTGGCCGCTTGCTGCAACGCCTCAGGCTTAAGCTGCACGGCAAGGAAATCGTCGCGATCGCCCTGATCCACCAGCAGCGGCAGTTTTTCCGAGGCTTCGCTGATCAGCACGCAGGCATCCCACTCGCGCCATTTGGAGCGCTCTTCGCCCAGGTAACGGGAGAAAGCTTTCTGGCCCCACGGGCAATCCATCGGATTGTTGATCGGCGAAAACGCCGACACCGATTGGTAACGCCCCGGGTTGCGCAAGGCACACACCAGCGCACCGTGACCGCCCATGGAGTGGCCGCTGACGCCGCGCTTGTCTGAAGCCGGGAAATGCGCTTCAACCAAGGCAGGCAATTCCTGCACGACATAGTCATGCATCCGATAGTGCTTGGCCCACGGTTCCTGCGTGGCATTCAGGTAGAAGCCGGCACCCAGGCCAAAATCCCAGGCGTTGTCCGGGTCGCCCGGCACACCCGGCCCACGCGGGCTGGTGTCCGGCGCGACAATGATCAACCCAAGCTCGGCGGCCATGCGCTGGGCGCCGGCCTTTTGCATGAAGTTCTCATCGGTGCAGGTAAGCCCCGACAGCCAGTACAGCACTGGCAACTTGCCGCCCTGCTCCGCTTGCGGCGGCAGGTAGACGGCGAAAGTCATGTCGCAACCGAGCACATCGGAATGGTGCTTGTAGCGTTTATGCCAGCCACCGAAGCTCTTCTGGCACGACAGGTTTTCCAGGTTCATGGCCGACCTCAGAAGTGGATGACGGTACGAATGCTCTTGCCTTCATGCATCAGATCAAACGCTTTGTTGATGTCTTCCAGGCCCATGGTGTGAGTGATAAAGGTGTCCAGCGGGATTTCGCCGGTCTGGGCCATTTCCACATAGCTTGGCAATTCGGTACGACCGCGCACACCGCCGAACGCCGAACCGCGCCAGACGCGCCCCGTCACCAGTTGAAATGGGCGGGTGGAGATTTCCTGGCCGGCACCGGCCACACCGATGATGACCGACTCGCCCCAACCTTTGTGGCAGCACTCGAGGGCGGCGCGCATCAGTTGTACGTTGCCGATGCACTCGAAGGAGAAGTCCACGCCGCCGTCGGTCAAGTCGACGATCACGTCCTGGATCGGGCGGTCATAGTCTTTCGGGTTAATACAGTCGGTGGCGCCCAGTTGCTTGGCGATTTCGAACTTGGCCGGGTTGATGTCGATGGCAATGATGCGACCGGCCTTGGCTTTCACCGCGCCAATCACCGCCGACAGGCCGATGCCGCCGAGGCCGAAGATGGCCACGGTGTCGCCCGGCTTGACCTTGGCAGTGTTGATCACTGCACCAATGCCGGTGGTGACACCGCAGCCCAGCAGGCAGACTTTTTCCAGCGGCGCTTCTTTAGGGATCTTGGCCACGGAGATTTCCGGCAACACGGTGTACTCGGAGAAGGTCGAGGTGCCCATGTAGTGGAAAATCGGCTGGCCCTTGTAGGAGAAACGCGTGGTGCCGTCGGGCATCAGGCCTTTGCCCTGGGTGGAGCGAATGGCCTGGCACAGGTTGGTCTTGCCCGACAGGCAGAATTTGCACTTGCCGCATTCCGGGGTGTACAGCGGGATCACGTGGTCGCCAACCGCTACCGAGGTCACGCCTTCGCCGATCGCTTCAACCACCGCACCGCCTTCGTGGCCGAGGATCGACGGGAAGATGCCTTCCGGGTCGGCGCCCGACAAGGTGTAGGCGTCGGTATGGCACACGCCGGACGCAACCACACGCAACAGCACCTCGCCGGCCTTGGGCATGGCGACATCCACTTCAACGATCTCAAGGGGCTTTTTAGCTTCAAAGGCTACGGCGGCGCGGGACTTGATCATCCGGGTTTCTCCAGGGAGTTAAAAACTGAGGCAGTGAGTGTAAAACATGGCTCACTGATGAATAATCCAGGCAAAAGCAAAACATTATTGCTGCACAGGGACAATCAACATGCTGGAAAACCGCTGGGAAGGCATCGATGAGTTCGTCGCCGTGGCTGAATGCAGCCAGTTCACCGCGGCGGCCGAGCGGCTTGGCGTGTCTTCATCGCATATCAGCCGGCAGGTGGCGCGCCTGGAAGAACGGCTGCAAACGCGCTTGCTGTATCGCAGTACGCGCAAGGTGACGCTCACCGAAGCTGGCCAGACCTTTCTGCAACATTGCCAGCGCTTGCAAGATGGTCGTGAAGAAGCGTTGCGCGCGGTGGGCGACCTCACCAGCGAACCCAAGGGCATGTTGCGCATGACCTGCGCGGTGGCTTACGGCGAGCGCTTCATCGTGCCGTTGGTCACGCGGTTCATGGGGCTGTACCCGCAGTTGCGCGTGGATATCGAATTGAGTAATCGCCAGTTGGACCTGGTGCACGAGGGGCTGGACCTGGCGATTCGCCTGGGGCGCTTGCAAGACTCACGCATGGTCGCCAGCCGCCTGGCACCTCGGCGCATGTACCTGTGCGCATCGCCGTCCTACTTAGCGCGGTATGGTCGGCCACATAGTTTGTCGGAATTGAGTCGGCATAACTGTCTGATCGGCAGCTCGGATATCTGGCAACTGGCTCAGGATGGACGCGAATTTTCCCAGCGAGTGCAGGGAAACTGGCGCTGTAACAGTGGGCAGGCGGTACTGGATGCGGCGCTGCAAGGGGTTGGGTTGTGCCAACTGCCGGATTATTACGTGCTGGAACATTTGCACACTAGCGCGCTGGTGTCGTTGCTGGAGGCGCATCAGCCGCCGAATACGGCGGTGTGGGCGTTGTATCCGCAGCAGCGGCATTTGTCGCCAAAGGTCAGGAAGCTGGTGGACTTTTTGAAGGCTGGGTTGGCTGAAAGGCCGGAGTACTGTGGCTGATTATTCGGCGCCTGTACCGACCTCATCGCGGGCAAGCCCGGCTCCCACAGGGGAATGCATTTCAAAGGTGGGAGCTGGCTTGCCTGCGATGAAGTCGACACGGTTTAACTGACTACCTGCGGTTAGCCCACCGTAACCTGAGCCATTCAAGATCCTCTGGCCGGGTCACCTTGATGTTGTCCGCACGCCCCTCGATCAAGCGCGGCGCTTGACCGGACCATTCCATGGCCGAGGCTTCATCAGTGATCACCGCATCGGCCACCAGGCTATCGGCCAAGGCACGATGCAACGCACCCAGACGAAACATCTGCGGCGTATACGCCTGCCAGATCAGGCTGCGGTCGACGGTTTCAACCACACGTCCATGTTTGTCCACGCGCTTGAGGGTGTCGCGCGCCGGCACCGCCAGCAGGCCGCCGATCGGATCATCCGCCAGTTCAGCCAGGAGTGTGTCGAGGTCATCCCGGCTCAGGTTTGGCCGCGCGGCATCGTGCACCAGCACCCAATCATCATCACTGGCGCCCAGGGCATTGAGTTGCAACAGCGCACTGAGCACCGAGCCCGAGCGCTCGTCGCCGCCGTCCGCACGCACGATGCGAGGGTCGTTGGCACACGGCAGGTTTGGCCAATAGGGATCATCGACAGCAAGGCTGACCACCAGCCCCTTGAGGCCTGGATGGTCGAGAAAACAGCCAAGGCTGTGTTCCAGAATAGTGCGCCCGCCCAGTTGCAGATACTGCTTGGGACGGTCCGCAGCCATACGGGCACCGACGCCCGCGGCAGGAATCACGGCCCAGAAGGCCGGTAAATCGTTACTCATTGGGCCAACTGGTAGAGGGTTTCACCCTCCTTGACCATGCCCAACTCATGGCGAGCCCGCTCTTCAACGGTCTCCGTACCTTTTTTCAGCTCAAGCACTTCGGCATCGAGGACGCGGTTGCGCTCCAGCAGACGTTCGTTTTCGGCATGCTGGTCGGCAATCTGCTGGGTCAACTCTTTTACCTGCGCAAAGCTGCCATTACCCACCCATAGGCGGTATTGCAGGCCAGCCAGCAACAAGAGCAAGACGAGGAACAACCAATTGGGACTGCGCATCGAAATCCGGGTATCCAGTAAAAAAAGACAGCCATGCAAAACTTCTACAGCAACTGATAGCACGAAGCCTGGAAGACCCAGGCTTGTGCTTGATAGCCATCAGATTAGCGCCGAAATACACACTGTCGTGAACTTTCCGACACAATCCTTAGACTTTTACCACTTAACAATCAGCCGCGAAACTCGCTACGACCGTTGTACTTGGCTTTACCTGCCAGCTGCTCTTCGATACGCAGCAATTGGTTGTACTTGGACACACGATCGGAACGGCACAGGGAGCCGGTCTTGATCTGGCCCGCCGAGGTGCCCACAGCCAGGTCGGCAATGGTCGAATCTTCGGTTTCGCCGGAGCGGTGCGAGATCACGGCAGTGTAGCCCGCAGCCTTGGCCATCTGGATGGCTTCCAGGGTTTCGGTCAGGGTGCCGATCTGGTTGAACTTGATCAGGATCGAGTTGGCGATCTTTTTATCGATGCCTTCTTTCAGGATCTTGGTGTTGGTGACGAACAGGTCGTCGCCCACCAGCTGGATTTTCTCGCCGATCTTGTCGGTGAGGACCTTCCAGCCATCCCAGTCGGACTCGTCCAGGCCGTCTTCGATCGAGATGATCGGGTAGCGCTCGGTGAGGCCTTTGAGGTAATCAGCAAAACCTTCCGACGTGAACACGTGGCCTTCGCCGGACAGGTTGTACTTGCCGTCTTCGTAGAATTCGCTGGCCGCGCAGTCCAGGGCCAGGGTCACGTCGGTGCCCAGCTTGTAGCCAGCGTTGGCCACAGCTTCGGAGATGACTTTGAGTGCATCTTCGTTGGACGCCAGGTTCGGTGCAAAGCCACCTTCGTCACCCACCGCAGTGCTCAGGCCACGGGCCTTCAGCACAGCCTTGAGGTGATGGAAAATCTCGGTGCCCATGCGCAGGCCTTCGGAGAAGGTCTTGGCGCCAACCGGCTGCACCATGAATTCCTGGATGTCGACGTTGTTATCGGCGTGCTCGCCACCGTTGATGATGTTCATCATCGGCACCGGCATCGAGTAAACACCCGGGGTACCGTTCAGGTTGGCGATGTGTGCGTACAGCGGCAGGTCCTGGTCCTGCGCAGCCGCCTTGGCAGCGGCCAGGGACACGGCGAGGATGGCGTTGGCGCCCAGGCTGCCTTTGTTGTCGGTGCCGTCGAGCTTGATCATCGCGTGGTCCAGGGCTTTCTGGTCCAGCGGGTCTTTGCCCAGCAACAGGTCACGGATCGGGCCGTTGATGTTGGCTACAGCTTTGAGTACACCTTTGCCCAGGTAACGGCTCTTGTCGCCATCACGCAGTTCCAGCGCTTCGCGCGAACCGGTAGACGCACCGGACGGCGCGCAAGCGCTGCCGATGATGCCGTTATCGAGAAGCACGTCGGCTTCGACGGTGGGGTTGCCACGGGAGTCGAGAACTTCACGACCTTTGATGTCGACGATTTTTGCCATTGTTGTAAACACTCCAAAGTTGACGAAAACGACGCAGCTGTAGGAAATCTTTTGACCGACCGCAAGGGTGGAACAACAGGGCAGACTTGCAGGCGACAAGGCTCAGGCCCGCAGGCCTGAGCGTTTAGCGTGGGATACTTTACCGGAGAAACGCGGCTTACGCGGTCTCTACCGTCGGAAAACTCTTGACCAGTTCGTCCAACTGCTTCAACTGGGCCAAAAACGGCTCCAGCTTGTCCAGGCGCAGGGCGCAAGGGCCGTCGCACTTGGCGTTGTCCGGGTCCGGGTGAGCTTCCAGGAACAGGCCCGCCAGCGACTGGCTGATGCCCGCCTTGGCCAGGTCCAGCACCTGGGCACGTCGCCCGCCAGCAGAATCGGCGCGACCACCGGGCATTTGCAGCGCGTGGGTCACGTCGAAGAATACCGGGTATTCGAACTGTTTCATGATGCCGAAACCGAGCATGTCCACTACGAGGTTGTTGTAGCCAAAGCTCGAACCACGCTCGCAGAGGATCAACTGGTCGTTACCCGCTTCCACGCACTTGTTCAGGATGTGTTTCATTTCCTGGGGCGCGAGGAACTGGGCTTTTTTGATATTGATCACAGCGCCGGTCTTGGCCATCGCAACGACCAGATCGGTCTGGCGCGACAGGAAGGCCGGCAACTGGATGATGTCGCACACCTCGGCGACCACGGCAGCCTGTTCAGGCTCGTGGACGTCGGTGATGATCGGCACGCCGAAGGCTTGCTTGATGTCCTGGAAGATCCGCATGCCTTCTTCAAGGCCGGGGCCACGATAGGAGGTCACGGACGAACGGTTGGCCTTGTCGAAGCTGGCCTTGAACACGTAAGGGATACCGAGTTTCTCGGTCACTTTTACGTACTCTTCACAGACCTGCATCGCCATGTCGCGGCTTTCCAGCACGTTCATGCCGCCGAACAGCACCATGGGCTTGTCGTTGGCAATCTCGATGTCGCCTACGCGAATGATCTTCTGGGCCATCAGGTTTACGCCTTCTTCTGATGTTGCGTCAGTGCTGCTTTAACGAAACCGCTGAACAACGGGTGACCATCGCGCGGCGTCGAGGTGAACTCAGGGTGGAACTGGCAGGCCACGAACCACGGATGATCCGGCGCCTCGACCACTTCAACCAGCTTGCCATCACCGGAGCGACCAGAGATTTTCAGGCCGGCTTCTTTGATCTGCGGCAGCAGGTTGTTGTTCACTTCGTAGCGGTGACGGTGACGCTCGACGATCACGTCCTTGCCGTAGCAGTCGTGAACCAGCGAGCCCGGCTCCAGCAGGCAGTCCTGTGCGCCAAGGCGCATGGTGCCGCCCAGGTCGGAGGTTTCGGTACGGGTTTCAACGGCGCCGGTGGCGTCTTCCCACTCGGTGATCAGGCCCACGACCGGGTGGCCGCTGGTGTGATCGAACTCGGTGGAGTTGGCGTCTTTCCAGCCCAGCACGTTACGGGCGAACTCGATAACGGCCACTTGCATGCCCAGGCAGATACCCAGGTACGGCACTTTGTTTTCACGAGCGTATTGAACCGCGGTGATCTTGCCTTCCACGCCACGCAGGCCGAAACCGCCGGGTACGAGGATCGCGTCAACACCTTCGAGCAGTGCAGTGCCCTGGTTCTCGATGTCTTCGGAATCAATGTAGCGCAGGTTGACCTTGGTACGGTTGCTGATTCCCGCGTGGCTCATCGCTTCGATCAGCGACTTGTACGCATCCAGCAGTTCCATGTACTTGCCGACCATGGCGATGGTGACTTCGTGCTCAGGGTTGAGCTTGGCGTCAACCACGGCTTCCCACTCGGACAGGTCTGCACCATTGCACTGCAGGCCGAAACGCTCGACCACAAAATCGTCCAGGCCTTGCGAGTGCAGGATGCCCGGGATCTTGTAGATGGTGTCGGCGTCTTCCAGCGCGATGACCGCACGTTCTTCAACGTTGGTGAATTGCGCGATCTTGCGACGCGAGGAAATGTCGATCGGGTGATCGGAGCGGCACACCAGCACGTCCGGCTGCAGGCCAATCGAACGCAGCTCTTTTACCGAGTGCTGGGTTGGCTTGGTCTTGGTCTCGCCGGCGGTGGCGATGTACGGCACCAACGTGAGGTGCATCAGCATCGCGCGCTTGGCGCCGACTTCGAAACGCAACTGGCGGATGGCTTCGAGGAACGGTTGGGATTCGATGTCACCCACGGTGCCACCGATCTCGACCATTGCCACGTCGGCATCGCCTGCACCCTTGATGATGCGGCGTTTGATTTCGTCGGTAATGTGCGGAATCACCTGGATGGTTGCACCCAGGTAGTCACCACGGCGCTCTTTGCGCAGCACGTGCTCGTAGACACGACCGGTGGTGAAGTTGTTGTTCTGGGTCATGGTCGTGCGGATGAACCGCTCGTAGTGGCCCAGGTCCAGGTCGGTTTCGGCGCCGTCGTGGGTGACGAACACTTCACCGTGCTGGAACGGGCTCATGGTGCCCGGGTCAACGTTGATGTACGGGTCCAGCTTGAGCATGGTGACCTTAAGTCCCCGCGCCTCCAGGATGGCCGCCAATGAAGCGGAGGCAATGCCTTTCCCCAATGAAGAAACAACACCGCCCGTGACGAATATGTAGCGCGTCATGAAAAACCCTAGAAGTCTGCGTTAAAGCGGTCCGAGCCGCCGGGGAAAGCGAAGGAAGGCCGAAGCCCCCGATCACCTGCATTAATCACAGTGCACCTTTCAAAAAAACCGCCGCGTGGTGACAGACCAGCAATGAAACACCGGTACGTTGATCGCTACACATTTTTTGGAATCGCCCAGCAAAGACTGCTTGGTAATCGGCAACTGCTGCGATTCAGTTGAATCCACAGAAGTTGTATCAAGAAGGGAGCGTAGTCTACCGGAAAGCCTCTATCAGCTCAAACCTTGATCGCACCTCTGTGGCATCCAATGTAATTGCCACTTGCCAGTCGAGCAGGCCCATAGCCCCGCAAGGGTTGGGACAGCCAGCAATTGCTCGCCCTGATAGAGCAGCGGCAATCTGCCACGGATGAAGCCCGGCAAGCTACTTTCATTCAGCAGGCGCTTCAAGTCCCGCCGGCCCCGACCAGGCACATCGATGATTTCGCCGCCCTGGCGATAACGAATCACCAACGGGCCTGCAGGTGCCTCTCCGATAAGTTCAAGCTGACCATTACCCGGTAACTCTAGTGGGTTTTGCGGATGGGGCCAGCTCACCGGCGTGTCGGAAAACGCTGAATAGGTGGAAGGCAGCCACCACACACGCTCGCCGCAGCGGTGCAATTGACCATCGGCCAGGCGCCACAGCGGTTGCGCATCACCCTTGGCATCCCGCAAGGAATACCAACCGGCCCAGTGGTCGCTGTCGGGCAAGCGCGTCAGCGGCGTCAGCCAGTGGCGCAGGGCATTGCGTTGGCGGGCATCGGAAAATTCGCGCAAGGGAGCGAGGGCCAATGACGGCAAGGCCAGCCAGGGAAACGGCGAAGGCTGGTCGGCGGTTTGCAGGTCAATGACGGCCAATTCGTCGAGCAAGCCCTGGGCTTCGCTCAAGTGCTCGGCAGTGCGGGCCAGGCTGGCGACCGCTTGGGGCCAACGCTCGCTCAGCAGCGGGAACACACGATTGCGCAGGTAATTGCGCGAAAATCGGGAATCGGCGTTGGATGGGTCTTCGATCCACTGCAACTGGTGCTGGTGCGCATAGGCTTGCAGCTCGACGCGTGAGACATCCAGCAACGGCCGCAGCAAGTGCCCTCCCCCCAATGGGCGATGCACCGGCATGGCCGCCAAGCCTCGCACCCCCGCGCCACGCAACAGGCGAAACAGCAGGGTTTCGGCTTGATCGTCACGATGCTGGCCGGTGAGCATCACCTGCCCTGCCCCGGTCACTTCGGTAAACGCCCGGTAGCGCGCCTCCCGCGCTGCACGCTCAACGCTGGCACCCGACTGGATTTGCACACGCACCACCTGCAAGGGCACGCCCAGCTCGTCACATACGCCCTGGCAATGACTTGGCCAGGCATCGGCGGCAGCTTGCAGACCATGATGGACATGGATTGCGCTGAGGGGCGGCAGGGTTTCGGTGTTTGCCAGGGAGGCCAGGAGGTGCAGCAGGACGGTGGAATCAAGGCCGCCAGAGAAGGCGATATGCCAGGCGGGGGCGTTGCGCCAAGGGGCGAGGTTTTGCAGAAGTTTGGCGGGTAAAGTCGGGCTCATCAAAAATACCGGCGCAGAACTGGAATACGGCAGCCAAGCATACACAAAGCAAATGTGGGAGCGGACTTGTGTGGTAGCCGGGCTTGCCCGCGATGCAGACAACTCGGTTTATCTGTTACACCGAGTTGATGCTATCGCAGGCAAGCCAGCTCCCACACAAGCCAGCTCCCACATTGGGTACTGCGAGGACTTAGAGGCCGTAGCTCATCAGGCGCTCATAACGACGCTTGAGCAGCGCTTCGTTGTCCAGCTTCTTGAGCATCGCCAGTTGCGAACCCAGCTCGGCACGGATAGTCGCAGCAGCGGCAGCCGGATCGCGGTGGGCGCCGCCCAATGGCTCGGCGATAACCTTGTCAACGATGCCCAGGCCTTTCAGGCGATCGGCGGTGATGCCCATGGCTTCGGCAGCGTCCGGCGCTTTTTCGGCGGTTTTCCACAGGATCGAGGCGCAACCTTCCGGCGAAATCACCGCGTAGGTCGAATATTGCAGCATGTTCAGTTGGTCGCAGACGCCAATGGCCAGTGCACCGCCGGAACCACCCTCACCAATCACGGTGGCGATGATCGGGGTTTTCAGACGGGACATGACGCGCAGGTTCCACGCGATCGCTTCGCTCTGGTTGCGCTCTTCGGCATCGATACCGGGGTAAGCACCCGGGGTGTCGATGAAGGTCAGGATCGGCATCTTGAAGCGCTCAGCCATTTCCATCAGGCGGCACGCCTTGCGGTAGCCTTCCGGGCGCGGCATGCCGAAGTTACGGCGAACCTTTTCACGCACTTCACGGCCTTTCTGGTGACCGATCACCATCACTGGCTGGTCGTCCAGGCGGGCAATACCGCCCACGATGGCCGCGTCGTCGGAAAAGTGGCGATCGCCATGCAACTCGTCGAATTCGGTGAAAATGTGCTGAATGTAATCCAGGGTGTACGGACGGCGCGGGTGGCGGGCCAGGCGCGCGATCTGCCAGCTGGTCAGCTTGCCGAAAATGTCTTCGGTGAGCGTGCTGCTCTTGTCTTGCAGGCGAGCGATCTCATCGCCGATATTCAGCGAATTGTCATTGCCGACCAGGCGCAGTTCTTCAATCTTGGCTTGCAGGTCAGCGATCGGCTGTTCGAAATCAAGAAAATTCGGGTTCATAAGCGTCCGTCTTGGGTCGACGGCCAAGGAGTGCCTGGCCAGCCGGTTGTCTATTCGCGCCCTACCTTAAGGGAGAGGCGCGTTTAGGTCGAGATTAAATGTTCAGCCGAGATCAGACGTATCTGACCGTCAGCGGTATTGGAGGAAGACGTTGTCTCGCCCGAACTGGTCACGCAAAGCTTGAATCAAGCCATCAGCGGGATCAATTCGCCACGTCTCACCAAACTGCAGCATCGCCTTGGCGTCATTGCCGGTGTATTCCATGGTCACCGGGCACGCGCCACGGTGACGTTTGAGCAAGTCACCCAACCAGCGTAGCTGATCGCCTTTAAGGGCTTCGGTCTTGACCTTCAAGCGCAGGCTTTCGGCCAGGTTGGTGCGCGCATCTTCCATGCTCATCACCCGCTTGATCCGCAAGCGCAGGCCGCCGGAGAAGTCATCGTTGCTGACCTCGCCTTCCACCACCACCATGGCATCGGTCTGCAGCAGCGACTGCGCGGAGTGAAACGCATCGGCAAACAGCGACGCCTCGATGCGGCCCGAGCGGTCATCGAGGGTGATAAAGCCCATCTTGTCGCCCTTCTTATTTTTCATCACGCGCAGGGCGATGATCATGCCGGCGACGGTCTGGGTATCGCGCGCTGGCTTCAGGTCGATGATGCGCTGACGGGCGAAACGGCGTATTTCACCTTCGTACTCGTCGATCGGGTGACCGGTCAGGTACAGGCCCAGGGTGTCTTTCTCACCTTTGAGACGCTCCTTGAGGGTCAGCTCCTTGGCCTTGCGATGGTTGGCATAAACGTCGGCATCTTCCTCGACAAACAGCCCGCCAAACAGGTCGGCGTGGCCACTGTCATGGGTGCGGGCGGTCTGTTCGGCGGCCTTGATCGCTTCTTCCATGGCTGTGAGCAGCACCGCCCGGTTGCGGTCGATGTTCGCCTGGTAAGCCTTCGGTTCATCATGGAAATACGGGCCGAGACGATCGAGCGCGCCACTGCGGATCAAACCATCGAGGGTGCGCTTGTTGATGCGCTTGAGGTCAACCCGTGCGCAGAAGTCGAACAAATCCTCGAACGGCCCATGCTGACGCGCTTCGGTGATTGCTTCAACCGGCCCTTCGCCCACGCCCTTGATGGCGCCCAGGCCATAGATGATGCGGCCTTCGTCGTTCACCGTGAACTTGAACTCCGAGGCGTTCACGTCCGGCGCGTCGAGGCGCAGCTTCATGGTGCGCACTTCCTCGATCAAGGTCACGACCTTGTCGGTGTTGTGCATATCCGCCGAGAGTACCGCCGCCATGAACGGCGCCGGGTAGTGGGCTTTCAGCCAGGCGGTCTGGTACGACACCAGGCCGTAGGCGGCGGAGTGGGATTTGTTGAAGCCGTAACCGGCGAACTTCTCTACCAGGTCGAAAATGTTACCGGCCAGGTCCGCGTCGATATTGTTGGTGGCGCAACCCTCAATGAAACCGCCGCGCTGCTTGGCCATTTCCTCGGGCTTTTTCTTACCCATGGCGCGACGCAGCATGTCCGCACCGCCAAGGGTGTAACCGGCCATGACCTGGGCAATCTGCATCACCTGTTCTTGATACAGGATGATGCCGTAGGTCGGCGCCAGTACCGGTTTTAGGCCTTCATACTGGTAATCGGAGTGCGGGTACGCCAGTTCGGCGCGGCCGTGCTTACGGTTGATAAAGTCATCCACCATGCCCGACTGCAGCGGGCCTGGGCGGAACAAGGCCACCAGTGCGATCAAGTCTTCCAGGCAGTCGGGCTTGAGCTTTTTGATCAGCTCTTTCATGCCGCGCGACTCAAGCTGGAACACCGCGGTGGTTTCGGCTTTTTGCAGCAGCTGGTAGGTAGGTTTGTCATCCAGCGGGATAAACGCGATATCCAGCGGTTCTTCGTCGACCTTGGCGCGCTCGCGGTTAATGGTCTTGAGCGCCCAGTCGATGATCGTCAGGGTTCGCAGGCCGAGGAAGTCGAACTTCACCAGGCCGGCTGCCTCCACGTCATCCTTATCGAACTGGGTGACCAGGCCATCGCCTTCTTCATCGCAATAAATCGGCGAAAAGTCGGTGAGCTTGGTTGGCGCAATCACCACACCACCGGCGTGTTTGCCGACGTTACGCACCACGCCTTCGAGTTTGCGTGCCATGTCCCAGATTTCGGCGGCTTCTTCATCGATCTTGATGAAGTCGCGCAGGATTTCTTCCTGCTCGTAAGCCTTCTCAAGGGTCATGCCGACTTCAAACGGAATCATCTTCGATAGACGGTCCGCCAAACCGTAGGACTTGCCTTGCACCCGCGCCACGTCACGGATTACTGCCTTGGCCGCCATGGAACCGAAGGTGATGATCTGGCTCACGGCGTTGCGGCCGTATTTCTCGGCCACGTACTCGATCACACGGTCGCGACCGTCCATGCAGAAGTCGACGTCGAAGTCGGGCATGGAAACCCGTTCCGGGTTCAGGAACCGTTCGAACAGCAGGTCGTATTCCAGCGGGTCAAGGTCGGTGATCTTCTGCACATAGGCCACCAGCGACCCGGCACCCGAACCCCGCCCTGGGCCTACCGGCACGCCGTTGCTCTTGGCCCACTGGATAAAGTCCATTACGATCAGGAAGTAACCGGGGAACCCCATCTGGATAATGATATCCAGCTCGAAATTCAGCCGGTCGACGTAGACCTGGCGCTTGGCGTCGTAGTCTTCGGTAGTGTCCTTGGGCAGCAGAACGCTCAATCGCTCTTCCAGACCGTCGAACGACACCTTGCGGAAATACTCATCGATGGTCATGCCATCGGGAATCGGGAAGTTGGGCAGAAAGTGCTTGCCCAGCTTCACTTCGATATTGCAGCGTTTGGCGATTTCGACCGAGTTTTCCAGCGCCTCAGGCAGGTCGCTGAACAGCTCGGCCATTTCATCGGCGCTTTTGAGGTACTGCTCTTCGCTGTAGTTCTTGGAGCGGCGCGGGTCATCCAGTGCCCGGCCTTCGCCAATGCACACGCGGGTTTCGTGGGCCTCGAAATCTTCTTTCTTGATAAAGCGCACATCGTTGGTCGCAACCAGCGGCGCGCCCAGCTTGTCGGCCAGGGCCACGGCGGCGTGCAGGTGCTCTTCATCGTTGGGACGGTTGGTGCGCTGGACTTCCAGGTAGAAGCGGTCGGGAAACACGTCCATCCACTCGCGGGCCAACACTTCGGCTTCCTGGGGGTTGCCGCCCAGCAGCGCGATACCGATCTCGCCCTCTTTGGCGGCCGAGAGCATGATCACGCCCTCACTCGCCTCAGCCACCCACTCACGCTCAATGATGATCGAGCCGTTGCGCTGGCCGTCGATAAAACCGCGCGAGATCAATTCGGTGAGGTTGCGATAACCCACGCCATTCATCGCCAGCAGGCTGATGCGGCTCAGGGGGTTATCCGGGTCTTTGTTCGACAGCCACAGGTCGGCGCCGCAAATCGGCTTGATGCCGGCGCCCATGGCGTTCTTGTAAAACTTGACCAGGGAACACATGTTGTTCTGATCGGTAACCGCCACCGCAGGCATGTTCATGCCCACCAGGGTTTTGACCAGCGGTTTGATCCGTACCAGGCCGTCGACCAGGGAGTATTCAGTGTGCAGGCGCAGGTGAACGAATGAAGCCGGCATAGTGATCCTGTCTAAAAACTTAGAAACAACAAGGCCCGGGATTGTACCGGGCCTTGAGCAAAACATCAGCCTCGCGACTAAACCTCGCTGAGACTCTCACGCGCCTCGTAAGCCTGACGAACCGGGGCGAACGAACGACGGTGGATCGGCGTCGGGCCCAGGCGAGCCAAGGCTTCCAGATGAACGGGCGTCGGGTAACCTTTATGACCACCGATGCCGTAGCCCGGATAGATCAATTCAAACGCCGCCATTTCGCGGTCGCGGCTGACTTTGGCCAGGATCGAGGCGGCGGCAATCGCCGGGACCTTGCTATCCCCCTTGACCACGGCTTCTGAAGGCATCGCCAGTTTGGGGCAGCGGTTGCCGTCGATCATCGCCATTTTCGGTGTGATGTGCAGCCCTTCGACGGCGCGCTGCATGGCCAGCATGGTGGCGTGAAGGATGTTCAGCTCATCGATCTCTTCGACTTCGGCCCGGGCGATGTGCCAGCTCAACGCTTTTTCGCAGATCTCGTCGTAGAGCTTTTCACGGCGCGCTTCGGTGAGTTTTTTCGAGTCATTGAGACCGAGGATCGGGCGATTTGGGTCGAGGATCACCGCCGCCGTCACCACCGCGCCACACAACGGGCCACGCCCCACTTCATCAACACCGGCGACCAGTGCGTCGGCGTGTGCGACCAGACTGAAATCCAGGCCCATTTGCGTGGTCATAAAGCGTCCTGTTTTTGCCCGATCAAGGTCAGTACGGCATCAGCCGCCTGGTTCGATGCATCACGCCGCAGGGTGCGGTGGATGTCGTCAAAACCACGGGTCTGCTCTTCGCCGCCGTCGATCAAGGGTAGTAGGGTTTGTGCCAAGGCTTCGGGCGTTGCATCGTCCTGCAACAACTCCGGCACCAGCAGGCGTTGGGCCAGCAGGTTAGGCAAGGAGATGTAAGGGCTCTTGACCATGCGCTTGAGAATCCAGAACGTCAGCGGCGCCAGGCGATAAGCCACGACCATCGGGCGCTTGTACAGCAGCGCCTCCAGGGTCGCGGTGCCCGAGGCAATCAATACCGCATCACAGGCGGCTAGAGCCAGGTGCGACTGGCCGTCGAGCAAGGTCAACGGCAGATTGCGGCCTTCGAGCAACGTCTCGATTTGCGCACGCCGTTGCGGGCTGGCGCAAGGTAATACGAAACGCACGCCTGGCTTCAGGGCTTGAAGGCGTTCGGCAGCCTCGAAAAACACACTGGCCAGACGCCCGACTTCGCCGCCACGACTGCCTGGCATCAATGCCACCAGCGGACCGTCAGGCAAGCCCAGCTGGGCGCGCGCGGCGGCGCGGTCAGCTTGTAGCGGGATGGTGTCGGCCAAGGTATGCCCGACAAACCGCACCGGTACGCCCTTCTCTTCGTAGAACCTGGCTTCGAACGGCAGCAAGGTCAGCATCAAGTCGCAGCCTTCGCGGATCTTCAGCACACGCTTCTGCCGCCACGCCCATACGGACGGGCTGACGTAATGCACGGTCTTGATGCCGGCCTGACGCAACTTGAGTTCGATATTGAGGGTGAAGTCCGGCGCATCGATGCCAATAAAGACGTCGGGCTTTTCTTCGATCAGGGTTTGAATCAGCAGCTTGCGGCGTGCCAGCAACTCACGCAGGCGGCCCAGCACCTCCACCAGCCCCATGACCGACAGGCGCTCCATGGGAAAGTAGGATGTCAGACCTTCGGCCTGCATCAGCGGGCCGCCCACGCCAATAAACTCCACCGCTGGATGCTGGGCCTTGAGCGCCCGCATCAGGCCAGCGCCCAGGATATCGCCGGAAGCCTCACCGGCCACCAGCGCAATACGCAGAGTAGCCATGATCAGCGGGTGATGCCGCGCGTCGATGCCTGGATAGAGTCGCGGAACACCGCGACTTCCGGGAACAACGCTGCTGGCTCGGTCAGTTCAGTCAGTGCCTGCTCAACCGTCAGCCCCTGACGGTAAACCGTCTTATAGGCGCGGCGCAGAGCGTGAATCGCGTCTTCACTGAAACCGCGACGGCGCATGCCTTCGAAGTTCATGCTGCGGGCTTCGGCAGGGTTGCCGAACACCGTGACAAATGCCGGAACATCCTTGCCAATCGCTGTGCCCATGCCGGAAAAGCTGTGGGCGCCGATATGGCAGTACTGGTGGACCAGGGTGAAGCCGGACAGGATCGCCCAATCGTCAACGTGCACATGGCCGGCCAGCGCCGTGTTGTTGACCAGGATGCAATGGTTGCCGATCACACTGTCATGGCCGATATGCGCATAGGCCATGATCAGATTGTGATCACCCAGCGTGGTTTCGGCACGATCCTGCACAGTGCCACGGTGAATGGTCACACCTTCACGGATGATGTTGTGATCACCGATTACCAGGCGTGTTTCTTCACCCTTGTACTTCATGTCCGGGGTGTCTTCGCCTACCGAGGAAAACTGGTAGATACGATTGTGTTTGCCAATGCGGGTCGGACCTTTGAGGATCACGTGTGGCCCGATGACAGTCCCCTCGCCGATTTCAACACCTGCGCCGATGATCGACCAAGGGCCGACCTCAACGTCGGCGGCCAGAACGGCCGACGGATCGATGATTGCGCGAGGGTCAATCAAACTCATAGTTTGCGTTCCGCACAGATGATCTCAGCGGAACACACCGGCTTGCCGTCCACCGAGGCCTGGCATTCGAACTTCCAGATCTGGCGCTTGCAGCTGATGAACTTGGCTTCCAGGATCAACTGGTCACCCGGAGTGACCGGGTTGCGAAAGCGCAGTTTGTCGGAGCCCACGAAATAGTAAAGCGTGCCGTCGGCAGGCTTGAGGTCGAGCATTTTGAAACCAAGGATACCGGCAGCCTGGGCCATCGCTTCGATAATCAGCACGCCCGGCATGATCGGATGCGCGGGGAAGTGACCATTGAAGAACGGTTCGTTGATGCTGACATTCTTGTAGGCACGAATGCGCTTTTCCTCGACATTGAGGTCCACTACACGGTCCACCAGCAGGAACGGGTAACGGTGAGGCAGGTATTCGCGAATCTCGTTGATGTCCATCATTTCGGGGGGAAGCCTGTAATAAAGATTGGGGGCGGGCGAACTAAACGCACGCCCCGCTAGCAAATCAAGGAGGCAGTCTAGCGGCTGTGCACACTTGATATGGAAATGGTATCAGCCTTCTGATGAAGCATTACCGCCAGGGGTCACGTCCTCGACACGCTTTTCGACCTGCTTGAGGCGTCGGGCCATGTCGTCGATCTTGCGCAAACGTGCCGCACTTTTGCGCCATTCAGCCGCAGGCTGCATGGCCGTACCGGAAGAGTAGGCACCCGGCTCGGTAATCGAGTGGGTCACCATGGTCATGCCGGTGATGAAGACGTTGTCGCAAACTTCAATATGCCCCACCAGCCCAACGCCACCGGCGAGCATGCAATGCTTGCCGATCTTGGTACTGCCGGAGATACCCACGCACGCCGCCATGGCGGTGTGATCGCCAATCTGCACGTTGTGGGCGATCTGGATCTGGTTGTCGAGCTTCACGCCGTTACCGAGTACGGTATCGGCCAAGGCCCCGCGATCCACAGCGGTGTTGACACCGATTTCCACGTCGTCGCCGATCAATACGCCGCCGACCTGGGCAATTTTGTGCCAGATGCCTTTGGCGTTGGCAAAACCGAAACCTTCGCCACCGATCACGGCGCCTGACTGAATGACAACCCGCTCACCAATACGCACGTCGTGGTAAAGGGTGACGCGAGGCGCCAGCCAACCATCGGCGCCGATTTCGCAGCGCGCACCGATAAAGCAATGAGCCCCCACCGTGACACCGGCAGCAATGCGCGCACCACTCTCGATTACGGCAAACGCGCCAATGCTGGCCGCAGGGTCAACCTGGGCATCATCGGCAATCACGGCCGACGGGTGAATACCAGCCGCCGCCCTGGGTTTCGGATCGAACAGGTGCGACGCCCGGGCATACGCCAGGTAAGGGTCGGCAACCACCAGCGCATCCCCGTTAAACCCTTCGGCGTCAGCGGCCTTCAGCAACACGGCTGCGGCTTGGCTGTCGACCAGGTATTTACGGTATTGGGGATTTGCGAGGAAGCTCAACTGAGCTGGGCCAGCCTCCTGCAAGGTGGCTAGCCCAGTAATTTCTTTCTCCTTGGAGCCACGCAAGGTGGCCCCCAGGAACTCGGCCAACTCGCCGAGCTTGATAGTCGCGGTCATGGCTTACTTCAGCTGGTTCATGCGCTCGATCACCTGGCGGGTGATGTCGTATTGAGGCTTGACGTCAATCACGGCGCCGCGCTCGAACACCAGGTCAAAGGCACCTTTCTTGATGACTTCTTCCACGGCGCTGTCGAGCTTAGGCTTGAGCTGCTTGAGCATTTCACGGTCAGCAACGGCTTTGGCTTCGTTCAGCTCCTTGGACTGGAACTGGTAGTCGCGGGCCTTTTGCTTGAATTCAAGCTCCAGACGCTCACGCTCGCCTTGCTGCATTTTGTCGCCACCTGCTACCAGACGATCCTGGATACCCTTGGCACTGCTTTCCAGAGTCTTGAGCTTGGTCAGTTGCGGACCGAACTTCTTCTCGGCATCCACGGCGTAACGCTTGGCCGCGTCGGATTCCAGCAGGGCCATCTGATAGTTCAGGACGGCGATTTTCATTTCGGCGAAGGCCGGGGTGGTTACCAGCACGGTGGCCAGCAGAACCAATTGAGTCAACTTACGCACGATGTACTCCTACAGAATCCGTTGTCGTTATCTTGGGTCAGACGCTTAGAACGTCTGGCCGAGGGAGAATTGGAAAATCTGGGTTTCAGCGTTATCCGGTTTCTTGATCGGCATGGCCAGAGCAAAGCTCAATGGGCCAAGTGCAGTCACCCACGTCACACCTACACCTACGGAACTGGCGAGGTTGGTCAGACTGACGTCGTTGCACTGGGTGTTGGACACAGAACCAGGATTCGGGTTGTTGACCTGTTGGCACTTGGAGTCAAACACGTTACCCACGTCCCAGAAGACCGAAGTACGCAGCGAACGCTGATCCTTGACGAATGGCAGCGGGAACAGAAGCTCGGCACCACCCTGGATCAGTACGTTACCACCGAATGCCAGAGCGTCATTGTTGGAGTCAGGGAGCGTGCCTTGGTTACCGGTTACCGCTTGACCACGACTCGGCGTACCACGCGGGCCCAAGGTACTGTCCTTGAAGCCACGAACCGAGTTGAAACCGCCTGCATAGTAGTTCTCATAGAACGGCAGACCACTGGTCGAACCATAACCGTCGCCATAACCCAATTCGGTGTGCAGGCGCACGGTGTAGTTGTCGCTCAGCGGCTGGAACAACTGGCCACGGTAGTCGAGCTTGAAGAACGACAGGTCGCTGCCCGGCGTGGTGGCTTCAGCAGTCAGGCTTTGGGAATGGCCACGTGTCGCCAGCACACCTTTGTTCAGGGTCGATTCCGACCAGCCAACCGACGCCTTGAAGTTCAGGAACTGGTCACCTTCACGGCGCACGAAGTCGAAAATCTCATCCGTGGTGTACACACCGGTCTTGATTTTGTCCTGTTGCGCAGTAAAACCGAAGGTCAGACGCGAAGTCTCACTGATCGGGTAACCGATGTTGACACCGGCGCCGAGGCTGTCGATCGCGTAGCTGGCAACGTCAACGTTCAGGTCTTTGTAGTCGGTGGTGCGATAGAAGGCGTTGTAGCCCAGGCTCACACCGTCAGCTGTCCAGTAGGGGTCGACATAACCGAAGTTATAGCGGCTCTGGTATTCGCTTCGGGTCAGGCCGATGGAGACCTTGTTACCGGTACCGAGGAAGTTGTTCTGGGTGATCGAACCACCGAGGATCAGGCCGGCACTCTGTGCAAAACCGACGCTGGCAGTGATCGAACCCGAGGCCTGTTCTTCAACGGCGTAGTTCACGTCAACCTGGTCGTCCACACCCGGTACGGCCGGGGTTTCAACGTTGACTTCCTTAAAGAAGCCCAGGCGCTCAAGACGGGTCTTGGACTGGTCGATCAGGTAAGTCGACGCCCAGCCACCTTCCATCTGACGCATCTCACGGCGCAGCACTTCGTCCGCAGACTTGGTGTTGCCACGGAAGTTGATGCGGTTCACGTAGGCACGCTTGCCTGGGTCGACAACGAAGGTGATGTCCACGGTGTGGTCTTCGTCGTGCGGGGTCGGCACGCCGTTGACGTTGGCGAAGGTATAGCCTTCGTTACCCAGGCGACGGGTGATCAGTTCGGACGTGGTGGTCATCAGCTTGCGCGAGAACACCTGGTCTTTCTGCACCAGCAACAGCGACTTCACCTGGTCTTCAGGGACTTTCAGGTCGCCGCTGAGCTTGACGTCACGCACGGTGTATTTCTCACCTTCGTTGACGTTGACGGTGATGTAGACGTGTTTCTTGTCCGGGGTGATGGACACCTGGGTCGAAGCGATATCCATGTTGATATAGCCACGGTCCAGGTAGTAGGAACGCAGACGTTCCAGGTCACCGGAGAGTTTTTCACGGGCGTACTTGTCATCGTTCTTGAAGAACGACAGCCAGTTGGTGGTCTTGAGTTCGAACAGGTCGATCAGGTCGTCATCAGCAAACTTGGTGTTACCCACCACGTTGATGTGCTGGATCGCCGCCACGGTGCCTTCGTTGATCTTGACCTTGAGGCCAACACGGTTACGAGGCTGCGGAATCACTTCGGTTTCCACGGACGCGGAATAGCGACCCTGGGCGACGTACTGACGTTGCAGTTCGTTACGCACACCCTCGAGGGTGGCGCGCTGGAAGATCTCGCCTTCGGCCAGGCCGGATTGCTTGAGACCCTTCATCAAGTCTTCAGTGGAGATCGCCTTGTTACCCTCGATCTCGATACTGGCGACGGAAGGTCGCTCAACGACAGTGATGACCAGGACGTTACCTTCGCGACCCAGTTGGATATCTTGAAAGAACCCGGTTTTGAACAGCGCACGAGTGGATTCCACCAGGCGACGATCATCCGCCTGTTCCCCGACGTTCAACGGCAAGGCACCAAAGACGCTACCGGCGGAAACCCGCTGGAGGCCGTTGACGCGAATATCGGAGATAGTGAAGGACTCGGCGTGAACTTCGGCGATCATCAATACGGTGAGAACCGCAGTTAGCAGCAGACGTTTCATGAAGTCCTTTCTTATTCCAACTGGCAATAAACAAACTGCCGCAAAATGCGGCAGATTCGCAATTCAGCGAAGCGTTACAGTCGTCCCAGATCGTTGACCAGAGCTAACAACATCACTCCAACCACCAAACTGATACCGATCTGTATCCCCCAACCCTGCACCCGATCCGACAAGGGGCGACCACGCACCCACTCGACCAGATAAAACAACAGATGCCCCCCATCCAATACTGGAATGGGCAGCAAATTCAGAACTCCAAGGCTAATACTCAGATAAGCCAGGAAATTCAGGAAATCCGCGACACCCGACTGGGCAGAAGCGCCCGCCACTTTAGCAATGGTTATCGGTCCACTCAAGTTTTTTACCGAGAGCTCGCCGAACAACATTTTCTTGAGCGATTCGAGGGTCAGTACACTCATGGTCCAAGTGCGTTTTGCACCCTCGCCAATCGCCGCCAACGGCCCGAAGCTGACCTCCCGCACCATCGAGGGTGGCCAGTCGACACCTTTCACCCCGGCACCCAGGTAGCCCCCAGCGGCCTTGGCTTCCCCGCGTACCGCCAGGGTCACAGGGACGTCGATTTGAGCACCATCGCGCTCAACTTTCAGCACAATTTTGGTATCAGGGCGTACACGCACCAGATCAACCACTTGCTGCCAGTCGCCCAGCGCCTGGCCATCAAGGGCCAACAAACGATCGCCGGTTTTCAGACCTGCGGCTTGCGCCGGGCCTTTCGGATCCAACTCGGCCAGTACCGGCGGCAAGGCCGGGCGCCAAGGCCGAATCCCCAGCGACTTGATCGGATCAGGCTCATCTGCGCCCTTGAGCCAGTGATCCAGGGCCAGGGCGCGAGGCGTCTCGGCGGTGGAATCCGGTTCGCGCACCACCACATTAATGGTGCCGCTTTCACCCATGCGGCGTACCAGCTGTAAATTGACCGCGCCCCACCCTGTGGTCGGTTCGCCATCAATGGAAACAATTTCCTGCCCTGCGACCAGACCGGCCTTGGCCGCCATGCTGTCCGCTTCGACCGCGCCGATGACCGGGCGCACCTGCTGGCTGCCCATCATGGCCAAGACCCAGAAGAACACCATCGCCAAGAGGAAGTTGGCGATCGGACCGGCAGCCACAATCGCGATACGCTGACGAACGGTCTTGCGATTGAAGGACTGGTCCAGTTGATCAGCCGGCACTTCGCCTTCACGCTCATCGAGCATTTTGACGTAGCCACCCAGCGGAATGGCCGCAATTACGAATTCGGTGCCACGACGATCGTGCCAACGCAGCAACGGCATGCCGAAACCGACGGAAAAGCGCAGTACCTTGACGCCGCAACGACGCGCCACCCAAAAGTGGCCGAATTCGTGGAAGGTGACCAGCACACCCAGAGCAACCAGGGTGCCGACAATCATGTAGAGCGCACTCATCTAATTTCTCCGCATTCCAATCCAGTGCCTGAAGGCTCAAACCTGCCCACAGGCTAACGCGCGTTGCGGTTCAACCATTGCTCGGCCAGGGCACGGGCCTTTGCATCGGCCTCGAACACTGCACCCAAATCTTCCACTGCCACAACGGGCTCAAGGCTCAAAACTTCCTCGATGATACTCGGGATCTGCGGGAAGCGAATACGCCCGTCAAGAAACGCCGCCACAGCCACCTCGTTAGCCGCATTAAGCATAGCCGGCGCACTGTTGCCCGCCTCTGCTGCTTGCCGCGCCAAACGCAGGCACGGGAAGCGTTGTTCGTCCGGCGCCTCGAAGTCCAGGCGCGCAACGGCGAACAGGTCCAACGGCGCGACCCCCGAGTCAATCCGCTCCGGCCAGGCCAGGGCATTGGCGATCGGCGTGCGCATGTCCGGGTTACCCAACTGCGCCAGCACCGAGCCGTCCACATAGTCGACCAGGGAATGAATCACACTTTGCGGATGGATCACCACTTCAACCTGATCCGGCCGAGCGTCGAACAACCAGCACGCCTCGATCAACTCCAGGCCTTTGTTCATCATGCTCGCCGAGTCCACGGAAATCTTGCGCCCCATGGACCAGTTCGGGTGTGCACAGGCCTGATCAGGCGACACGTGCTCCAGATCAGCCAGTGGAGTTTGCCGGAACGGGCCACCGGATGCCGTAAGAAGAATCCGTCGTACACCCACCTGGCTCAAGCCGCGGGCAAAATCACCGGGCATGCACTGGAAGATTGCGTTGTGTTCACTGTCGAGGGGCAGCAACACTGCGCCGCTCTTGCGTACTGCCTGCATAAAGAACGTGCCGGACATGACCAGCGCTTCTTTATTGGCCAGCAGGATCTTCTTGCCAGCACCCACCGCTGCCAGCGTCGGGCGCAAACCCGCTGCGCCGACGATGGCCGCCACCACGGTGTCTACCTCGGCATCGGCCGACACCTGGCACAGCCCTTCCTCACCCACCAGCACCTGCGTAGCCAGCCCGACAGCCTGCAACTGTTGCTGCAAGCCACGTGCTGCCGCCACTTCAGGCACTACGGCAAAGCGCGGCGTATGACGCACGCACAGGGCCAGCAGCTCGGCCAAACGGGTGAACCCGGTCAAGGCAAACACCTGATAACGGTCAGGATGGCGAGCGATCACATCCAGGGTGCTCAACCCCACCGAGCCGGTTGCCCCCAGCACGGTCACCTGTTGCAGGCGGCTCACGAAGCCGTCATCCACAACAGCACTGCAAAGATCGGGATAGCAGCGGTAAGGCTATCGATACGATCCAGCACGCCGCCATGGCCCGGCAGCAGGTTGCTGCTGTCCTTGATCCCGGCCTGGCGCTTGAACATGCTTTCAGTCAGGTCGCCCACCACCGAGATGAACACCACGACCGCCGTACCCAGCAGGGCCAGGAGTATTTCCTTCACCGACCAGTCGCGCACAACACCCACTACGAGCGTGATCAGCAAGGTCAACGCCAAGCCGCCGTAGACGCCTTCCCAGCTCTTGCCAGGACTGACAGCCGGGGCCAGCTTGCGCTTGCCGAAGGCGCGACCAGAGAAGTAGGCGCCAATATCGGCGCCCCACACCAACACCATCACCGCCATGATCAGCAGGTTGCCGTTCGGTGCATTCTTGATTTCCACCAGGCCTTGCCAGGCCGGCAGCAAAATCAACAAGCCAATCACCAATTTGCTGGCAACACTGGACCAATGGCCACTGGTGCGCGGAAAGGTCAGCACCAGGAAGGTCGCGAGCGCCCACCACAGCACCGCAGCGCCCAATACCCAAGGCACCACGATGCTCGACAGGGTATGCATCAGAAACAGCAACAGCGCTACAACAGCGGCGTAGACCACGCGTGGCAATTGCGCATTAAAGCCCGCCAGACGCGCCCACTCCCAGGCACCCAGGGTCACGACCACGCCGATAAACAGCGCAAAGCCGGAACCGTCGAGCAGGAAAAACCCACACAAGGCGATCGGCAGCAGGATCAGTGCGGTGATGATTCGTTGTTTAAGCATTTAAACCCGGGCTCCAGCTTCGATCTGCTCGCTCGTTTTACCGAAGCGGCGCTGACGGGAAGCGAAATCGGCCAGTGCATTACGCATGGCATCGTGTTTGAAGTCCGGCCAGAACAGGTCGGAGAAGTACAGCTCGGTGTAGGCCAACTGCCACAACAGGAAGTTGCTGATGCGGTGCTCGCCACCGGTGCGGATACACAGGTCCGGCAACGGCAGGTCACCGGTCACCAGGCAGGTTTGCAACAATTCGGGCGTGATGTCGTCGGGCCGCAGGTGCCCGGCCTGTACTTCGCGAGCCAGGCGCTGCGCGGCCTGGGCGATATCCCACTGGCCGCCATAGTTGGCCGCGATCTGCAGTACAAAACGGTTGCTGCCAGCGGTGATGGCTTCAGCTTCGCGCATGGCCGCCTGCAGCTCCGGATGAAACCGCGAACGGTCACCGATGATACGCAGGCTGATGTTGTTGTCGTTGAGGCGCTTGGCCTCACGACGCAAAGCCTTGAAGAACAGGTCCATCAAGGCGCTGACTTCTTCGGCCGGCCGTTGCCAGTTCTCACTGGAGAAGGCAAACAGGGTCAACACTTCGACCTTGGCCTCGGCACACACCTCAATCACCGCGCGCACTGCATCGACACCCGCTTTATGCCCGGCGACACCCGGCATAAAGCGTTTTTTCGCCCAGCGATTATTCCCGTCCATGATGATCGCGACATGGCGCGGCACCACAGAGGGCACAGTCTGCTTGGTCTTTTCCATGAAGGTGTCCTGACCCCTTATACGGCCATCAGGTCCTTTTCTTTCTCTTCCGTAGCCTTGGTGATCTGGGCCTCGGCATCTTTGGTCAGCTTGTCGATATCGGCGACGGCGCGACGTTCTTCGTCTTCGCTGATTTCTTTGTCCTTGACCAGTTTCTTCAGGTCGCCCAGCGCATCACGGCGGATATTACGCACTGCAACCCGCGCATCTTCAGCTGCGCTGCGCGCCTGCTTGGTGAAGCCCTTACGGGTTTCTTCGGTCAGGGCCGGCATGGAGATCAACAGCAACTCGCCCAGGTTGGTCGGGTTGAGGTTCAAGCCAGCGCTCTGGATGGCCTTGTCGACAGCGCCGAGCATGTTGCGCTCAAAAGCCACGACTTGCAGGGTGCGCGAGTCTTTTACGGTGATATTGGCTACCTGAGTGATGGAGGTATCTGCGCCGTAGTACGGCACCATCACACTACCCAGGATGCTTGGGTGAGCCTTGCCGGTACGAATCTGGCCAAATGCATGGGCCAGAGACTCCAGGGATTTCTGCATACGCTCTTGAGCGTCTTTCTTGATTTCGTTGATCATTGTTGGCCTTCCTCGATCAGAGTCCCTTCCGCGCCGCCGTGTACGATATTCAGCAGGGCGCCGGGCTTGTTCATGTTAAATACGCGCAGCGGCATCTTGTGGTCGCGGCACAGGCAAATAGCCGTCAGGTCCATCACACCCAGCTTGCGATCCAGCACTTCATCGTAGGTCAGATGATCGAACTTCTCGGCATGCGGGTCTTTGAATGGGTCGGCAGTATAGACGCCGTCTACCTTGGTGGCCTTGAGCACCACGTCGGCATCGATTTCGATGGCACGCAGGCAGGCAGCCGAATCGGTCGTGAAGAATGGGTTACCCGTGCCTGCGGCAAAGATCACGACTTCCTTGGCGTTCAGGTGGCGCATGGCTTTGCGACGATCATAATGATCAGTCACGCCAACCATGGAAATAGCCGACATCACGATGGCCGAGATATTGGCGCGCTCCAGGGCGTCGCGCATGGCCAGGGCGTTCATCACAGTGGCCAGCATGCCCATGTGGTCGCCAGTGACCCGGTCCATACCGGCAGCACTCAGTGCCGCGCCACGGAACAGGTTACCGCCGCCAATCACCAGGCCGACTTGAACGCCGATGCCGACCAGTTGGCCGACTTCGAGCGCCATGCGGTCGAGCACCTTGGGATCGATCCCGAACTCTTCCGAGCCCATCAGGGCCTCGCCGCTGAGCTTGAGTAGAATGCGTTTATAGCGAGCCTGATAACCACTGCCCTGCTGAGCCATTGCGAATCTCTCCTGCGGCGTATTTTTTAAAAATTCTTGGCGAGCCGTTTACGGCTTGCGTTCACTCTAGCTGGACGCTATCACAGCGCCATCGGAACACGGCTTTGTAAGCCAGTTCCGAAAGGAAGCCAAATAAAAATTGGCCTTCCCATTTGAAAAGAGGCTGCGCGCGTGAGCGGGCAGCCTCTTTCGGCGACAGTTGAAAACTGTCTTATTGCTTGGCGGCAGCCAGCTGGGCAGCAACTTCTTCAGCGAAGTTGTCGACCGGCTTCTCGATGCCCTCGCCTACTTTGTAGTAGGTGAAGGAAACGATTTCAGCACCGGCTTTCTTGGCCAGTTCGCCAACCTTGATTTCAGGGTTCTTGACGAACGCCTGCTCAACCAGGCTCGCTTCAGCCAGGAACTTGCTGATACGGCCTTTGATCATGTTTTCAACGATGTTTTCCGGCTTGCCGGCGATCTTGTCAGCGTTGAGGCTCAGGAACACGGCTTTTTCGCGTTCGATTGCGTCAGCGGACACTTCCGATGGCAGCAGGAATTCCGGGTTGCTGGCCGCTACGTGCATAGCGATGTCTTTTGCCAGCTCAACGTCGCCGCCTTTCAGGGCAACCACGACGCCGATTTTGTTACCGTGCAGGTAACCACCAACCACATCGCCTTCAATGCGGGCCAGGCGACGGATGTTGACGTTTTCGCCAACCTTGCCGACCAGTACCAGGCGATCAGCTTCTTGAGCTTCGATCAACGGCTCAACGGTAGTGAGCTTGTCGTCGAATGCTTTCTTGACGCTGGCAGCAACGAATGCCTTGAAGTCGTCCTGCAGAGCCAGGAAGTCGGTCTGGGAGTTCACTTCCAGCAGAACGGCAGCCTTGCCGTCTTCAACCAGAGCGATAGCGCCTTCAGCAGCAACGTTGCCTGCTTTCTTGGCAGCCTTGATGGCGCCGGAAGCACGCATGTCATCAATGGCTTTTTCGATGTCGCCGCCAGCCTTGGTCAAGGCCTTTTTGCAATCCATCATGCCTTCGCCGGTACGCTCACGCAGTTCTTTAACCAACGCTGCAGTAATCTCTGCCATTTCAAAATCCTCTTGGATAGGTTTTCAACCATTCCACCCGATCAAACGGGCGATCAATTCTTCCCGAATCACCCTTGTAGGCCGCTGCACGTTACAGAAGTTGTAGCTGCGCTGCCGACAAATGGTTTTCGAGGTGGCAAAAAGGGGGCCAAGCCCCCTTTTTGCTTACTGAGTCAACGCCAGGGCGCTAATTACTCAGCGGCAGCTACCGGAGCTTCTTCAACGAACTGCTCGGTACCACCAGCAACGTGGTTGCGACCACGGATTACAGCGTCAGCCATCGAACCCATGTACAGCTGGATAGCGCGGATTGCGTCATCGTTGCCTGGGATGATGTAGTCAACGCCTTCCGGGCTGCTGTTGGTATCGACTACGCCGATAACAGGGATGCCCAGCTTGTTGGCTTCGGTGATCGCGATGCGCTCGTGATCAACGTCGATAACGAACAGTGCGTCAGGCAGACCGCCCATGTCCTTGATACCACCCAGGGAACGATCGAGCTTTTCCAGGTCACGGGAGCGCATCAGCGCTTCTTTCTTGGTCAGCTTGGCGAAAGTACCGTCTTCGGCTTGCACTTCAAGGTCACGCAGACGCTTGATGGAAGCACGGATGGTTTTGAAGTTGGTCAGCATGCCGCCCAACCAGCGGTGATCGACGTACGGCGAACCGCAACGTGCTGCTTCTTCAGCAACGATCTTGCCAGCGGAACGCTTGGTGCCGACGAACAGGATCTTGTTTTTGCCCTGGGCCAGACGCTCTACGAAAGTCAGAGCTTCGTTGAACATTGGCAGGGTTTTTTCAAGGTTGATAATGTGGATCTTGTTACGCGCGCCGAAAATGTATTTACCCATTTTCGGGTTCCAGTAACGGGTCTGGTGACCGAAGTGCACACCGGCCTTCAGCATATCGCGCATGTTGACTTGGGACATGATAGTTCCTTAATAAGTCGGGTTTGGCCTCCACGTATCCCAATGACCAACCAGCGGCATCAAGGCCTCCGGCACCCAGGTCATCGTGTCGACACGTGTGTGGATTTAAGCTTTGCGGGGTATCCCCGGAAAGCGGCGCATTTTATACCACACGAAGGACGAAAACGAAACCTGCAATCACATTTGCCAGCAACCGTGTTCGTGTAACCCCTTGAATAGAGCCGACATACCCCTACTCTATATAGAGATGCGATTATCAGAGGATCATGATTTGACGCCATCGTCTGTTAGAATCGCGTTTTTTGAGGCTTGTGCGAATTTCGTAACCATTTGTCGCACGCCCGTAAACCGTATTGATTTCAGCGCGTCGCGCTAGAGAGAGCCTGTATGACCGTTAGTTTGAAAACCGCCGAAGACATCGCCGGCATGCGCATTGCCGGCAAACTGGCTGCCGACGTGCTGGAAATGATTGCCGAGCATGTCAAGCCAGGCGTCACCACCGACACTCTGAACCAGATCTGCCATGACTATATAGTCAACGTGCAAAAGGCCATCCCTGCCCCACTGAACTACAAGGGCTTCCCCAAATCGATCTGCACCTCGGTCAACCACGTGGTCTGCCACGGGATTCCAGGCGACAAGCCGTTGAAGGACGGCGACACCCTGAACATCGACGTCACCGTGATCAAGGACCGCTATTTCGGCGATACCAGCCGTATGTTCCACGTCGGCAACGTGCCGGTCTGGGCTGAGCGCCTGTCCCAGGTCACCCAGGAATGCATGTACAAGGCCATCGAGATCGTAAAACCTGGTTGCCGCCTGGGCGATATCGGTGAAGTGATCCAGAAGCACGCAGAAAAGAACGGCTTTTCGGTGGTGCGCGAATTCTGCGGCCACGGTATCGGCACCGTATTCCACGAAGAACCACAGATCCTGCACTACGGCCGCGCCGGCACCGGCATGGAGCTCAAGGCAGGCATGACCTTCACCATCGAGCCAATGATCAACCAGGGCAAAGCCGACACCAAGGTGCTGGGCGACGGTTGGACCGCCATCACCAAGGACCGCAAGCTCTCGGCCCAGTGGGAACATACCCTGCTGGTCACCGAAACCGGCTACGAGATCTTCACCCTGCGCGCAGACGACACGATCCCTCGCGTTTCGGCGTGATGGTTGCCTCGGTTTTCCAGCTACACCGTTGTGACTGACTCAATAGACAGATAGGAAAGCCGATCGATGCCCCAGGTGGACCCCGAACTCTTCGACCGTGGCCAGTTCCAGGCCGAACTGGCCCTGAAGGCAAGCCCCATCGCCGCCTTCAAGAAGGCTATCCGCCAGGCCCGCGAGGTGCTCGATGAGCGCTTTCGCAGCGGCCGGGACATTCGTCGGCTAATCGAGGACCGCGCCTGGTTCGTCGACAATATCCTGCAAAAGGCCTGGGAGCAGTTCAGTTGGAGTGAAGACGCCGACATCGCCCTGGTAGCGGTCGGCGGCTACGGTCGAGGTGAGTTGCACCCCTACTCCGACATCGACCTGCTGATCCTGCTGGACAGTGCCGATCATGAGATCTTTCGCGATTCCATCGAGCGTTTTCTGACGCTGTTGTGGGACATCGGCCTGGAGGTCGGCCAGAGCGTGCGCTCGGTGGACGAATGCGCCGAAGAGGCACGCGCCGACCTCACCGTCATCACTAACCTGATGGAAAGCCGCACCATTGCCGGGCCGGAACGCCTGCGCCAGCGCATGCTGGAGGTCACCAGCACCGCGCATATGTGGCCAAGCAAGGAGTTTTTCCTGGCCAAGCGTGCCGAGCAAAAAGCCCGGCACCACAAGTACAACGACACCGAATACAACCTGGAACCCAACGTCAAAGGCTCGCCGGGCGGGCTGCGCGACATCCAGACCATCTTATGGGTGGCCCGCCGCCAGTACGGCACCCTCAACCTGCGCGCCTTGGCCGGTGAAGGCTTTCTGGTCGAGAGCGAAAATGCGCTGCTGGCCTCGTCCCAGGAGTTCCTGTGGAAGGTGCGTTACGCCCTGCACATGCTCGCCGGGCGCTCCGAAGACCGCCTGCTGTTCGACCACCAGCGCTCCATCGCCACCCTGCTGGGGTTTGAAGGCGAGGACGCGAAAACCAGCATCGAAAGCTTCATGCAGCAGTATTACCGCGTGGTCATGAGCATTGCCCAGCTCAGCGACCTGATCATCCAGCACTTCGAAGAGGTGATCCTGGCGCCGGAAGACGAAGCCCCGCCGCAGCCGATCAACTCGCGCTTCCAACTGCACGACGGCTATATCGAGGCGCGCAACGACAATGTGTTCCGTCGCACGCCGTTCGCCATGCTGGAAATCTTTGTGCTGATGGCCCAGCAGCCGGAAATCAAAGGCGTGCGCGCCGATACCATCCGCCTGCTGCGGGAAAACCGTCACCTGATCGACGATGATTTTCGCAACGACATCCGTAACACCAGCCTGTTTATCGAACTGTTCAAGTGCAAGATCGGCATTCACCGCAACCTGCGGCGCATGAACCGTTACGGCATCCTCGGCCGCTACCTGCCGGAGTTCGGCTTTATCGTCGGGCAGATGCAGCACGACCTGTTCCACATCTATACCGTCGACGCCCACACCCTCAATTTGATCAAACACCTGCGCAAGTTGCAGTACACCCAGGTGTCAGAAAAATTCCCGCTGGCCAGTAAACTCATGGCCAAGCTACCCAAACCCGAACTGATCTATCTGGCCGGCCTGTACCACGACATCGGCAAAGGCCGGCATGGCGACCACTCTGAAGTCGGCGCGGTCGATGCCGAAGCCTTCTGCCAGCGCCACCAATTGCCGCAGTGGGACAGCCGCCTGATCGTGTGGCTGGTGCAGAACCACCTGGTGATGTCGACGACCGCGCAGCGCAAGGACCTCTCCGACCCGCAGGTGATCCACGACTTTGCCGGGATCGTCGGTGATGAAACCCGCCTCGACTATCTTTACGTGCTGACCGTCTCCGACATCAACGCCACCAACCCGACACTGTGGAATTCCTGGCGCGCCAGCCTGTTGCGCCAGCTCTACACCGAGACCAAGCGCGCGCTGCGCCGTGGCCTGGAAAACCCGGTGGACCGCGAGGAGCAGATCCGCCGCACCCAAAGCGCGGCCCTGGATATCCTCGTGCGCGGCGGCAACGACCCGGATGACGTCGAGCAGCTATGGTCGCAACTGGGCGATGATTACTTCCTGCGCCACACCGCCGGCGACGTGGCCTGGCACAGTGACGCGATCCTGCAACAGCCGGCCGACGGCGGCCCACTGGTGCTGATCAAGGAAACCACCCAGCGCGAATTCGAGGGCGGCACGCAGATCTTCATCTACGCGCCGGACCAGCACGACTTCTTCGCCGTGACCGTGGCCGCCATGGACCAGCTCAACCTGAACATCCATGATGCGCGGGTTATCACCTCCAGCAGCCAGTTCACCCTCGACACCTACATTGTGCTCGACACCGACGGTGACTCGATCGGCGACAACCCGGTGCGCGTGAAAAAGATCCGCGAAGGCCTTACCGAGGCCCTGCGCAACCCTGATGACTACCCGACCATCATCCAGCGCCGCGTGCCGCGCCAGCTCAAGCACTTTGCGTTTGCGCCCCAGGTGACCATTTCCAACGACGCCCAGCGCCCAGTGACCGTGCTGGAACTCAGCGCACCGGACCGCCCAGGCTTGCTGGCGCGCATCGGCGGGATCTTCCTGGAGTTCGACCTGTCGCTGCAAAACGCCAAGATTGCGACCCTGGGGGAACGCGTGGAAGACGTGTTCTTCATTACCGACGCCGACAACCAGCCGCTGTCCGACCCGCAGCTGTGCCTGCGCTTGCAGGAAGCCATCGTGCAGCAATTGAGCGTGAGCCAGGAACCGGGTGTCGAGCTGACCAGACTGACCATTTGATTTTTAACTTCCCAGTGGGCACGGTCCCTGTGGGAGCTGGCTTGCCTGCGATGCGGGCGCCGCGGTGCATCTGGTACACCGCAGCGATGTGATCGCAGGCAAGCCAGCTCCCACAAAAGGCCGCACTCATCTTGATCGAGGCTTACATGAACAACGCCCTGAACCAGCTCCAGCCCTACCCGTTCGAAAAACTGCGCGCCCTGCTCGGCAGCGTTACACCGAACCCGGATAAGCGCCCGATCGCGCTGTCCATCGGCGAGCCGAAGCACAAATCCCCGGCCTTCGTAGCCAAGGCCCTGGCGGATAACCTCGACCAGATGGCGGTGTACCCGACCACGCTGGGCATCCCGGCCCTGCGCGAGGCCATCGGCGTCTGGTGCGAACGGCGCTTCAACGTGCCCAAAGGTTGGCTCGACCCGGCGCGCAACATTTTGCCGGTCAACGGCACCCGCGAGGCGCTGTTTGCCTTCACCCAAACCGTGGTCAACCGCGCTGACGATGCACTGGTGGTCAGCCCCAACCCGTTCTATCAGATCTATGAAGGCGCTGCGTTCCTGGCCGGGGCCAAGCCGCATTACCTGCCGTGCCTGGACAGCAATGGTTTCAACCCGGACTTCGACGCCGTTTCGCCAGACATCTGGAAACGCTGCCAGATCCTGTTCCTGTGCTCACCCGGCAACCCGACCGGCGCGCTGATCCCGGTCGAGACCCTGAAAAAGCTCATCGCCCTGGCCGACGAATATGACTTCGTGATCGCCGCCGACGAGTGCTACAGCGAGCTGTACTTCGACGAACAGACCCCGCCGCCAGGCCTGCTCAGCGCCTGTGTGGAACTGGGCCGCCAGGACTTCAAGCGTTGCGTGGTGTTCCACAGCCTGTCCAAGCGCTCCAACCTGCCAGGCCTGCGCTCGGGCTTCGTGGCCGGCGATGCCGATATCCTCAAGGCCTTCCTGCTGTACCGCACCTATCACGGCTGCGCGATGCCGGTGCAAACCCAGCTGGCCAGCATTGCTGCCTGGCAGGATGAGCCCCACGTATTGGCCAACCGTGACATGTATCGGGAGAAATTCGACGCCGTGCTGGCAATTCTCAAGCCGGTGCTGGATGTACAAGCCCCAGACGGCGGCTTCTATCTGTGGCCGAATGTGAAGGGCGACGATGCCGCGTTCTGCCGTGACTTGTTCGTGGAAGAACACGTGACCGTAGTGCCGGGTTCGTACCTGTCGCGCGAAGTCGACGGCTTCAACCCTGGCGCCGGTCGCGTACGCCTGGCGCTGGTTGCGCCGTTGTCGGAGTGTGTGGAAGCGGCGGAACGGATTCGGGACTTCATAAACCGTCGCTGAACACCCCCACGCTGCCCGCACTGTAGATAAAGTGCGGGCAGCGCCACACGATCGACACTGCGCTGCATAAGTAGCCATTTGCTTAAAAACGATAATCGGTGGAATCCTATCAACGACAAGTGCCACTCAATGTTCATTAACGTCTTGAACAATGTAGACATGGCACGATGACAAACCTGAGCACAGCAACTCTCGGTTTCACCTCCACACGCACTCACGACATTGATATATATCAAGCGCCCCCAGATAAATCCCACTCAAGAAAAACCCGCGCTGTTTCAGCACCCGACAAATACTGGCCGCAAAATTCCACGCTGAAGATTGCTGTCTATGATGCCGACGAAGAAGCACTGGAGCACATAAAAAAGGCTGCGAATCTTTGGCTGTCGCATATCAACCTGACCTTTGAATTTGTTTCAGGGGAAGAGGGAGATATACGCATCGCGCTGGACTATGGGGAGACTCAATCAGGCAGCTCTGCACTTGGAACCGACGCGCAAAAGGTACCCCTCTACCTACCGACCATGGTGTTGCCAAACCCTTACGACAACCCAAGATTCGAAGCCATTGCAGCCCATGAGTTCGGGCATGCCCTAGGGTTGCATCACGAACATAAACACCCCAATAGAACGATTGATTTTAATACGCCAACCATCTACAGACACTTTAAAGGCCATGGATCGAATGAAGCCATCCATAAAGACATTCTCCAGCGCCTCACTGGAAAAAACGTCGCTGCCTCCAAATACGATAGAAACTCAATCATGCATTACGGCTTCACCAGAGACGAACTATGGAAGCAGCCGGCAATCCCTTGGCCCACCCGATTGACAGAACTGGATAAGTCTTTCATAGCCGAGCAGTACCCCAAACTTTAAGGCACCGCGGTGTGGACAACTACTTCATCACACCCAGATTCGCCTCACTCATATCCAGATCCGCCAAGACCTCGCGCAACACGTCATCACCAATCTGGTGATGACGGCTCAGGCTGTACAACTCCAAGCGCTGCGCGCGCAGGGCCTTGAGGCGCAATTTGCGTTCAAGCAGGTCCATCTGATGCGCCAGTGCCTGGGCTTCGGCTGAATCGTTGAATACTTCCAACTGATGACGGTATTCCGACATCAGCCGCGCCTTTAACTCGGTCGCGAGTGCTGCCTGGGCGGCGTCTGGGGTTTCGGTTTCGGCAGGCTCGTCCGCTTCCAGCGCGTGGATGGCGGCTACCGCGGTTTTTTTCCACGCCTCACGCACTTCGTTATGGCGCTTTTCATCGGGGCTCTGCTCGATGCCACGCAATAGCAGCGGCAAGGCGATGCAGGCGGCCACCAGCGACAGTAGGATCACGCCGGCGGCGATAAAGATCAGCAGGTCGCGCTCGGGAAAATCCTGGCCAGGCGCCAGCAATAAAGGCACCGACATCACACCCGCCAAAGTGACCGCACCGCGCACGCCACCCACGGTCAATAGCCAGCAGGACCGGGCCGTAGGCACGAGTGTCAGCTCGCTTTTCCCACGCAGCCGCCGTAACAGGCCCGACAAACGCCAGATGCTTTGCACCCAGATAAAGCGCAGCACCACCAGCACCAGGAAGATCGCAACCACATCCAGGCAGCGATACAACAGCGTTGGCCACAGTGTCGGTTCGTGACTGACCACGGCCTTGATGATGTCCGGCAGTTGCAGGCCCAGTAGCAGGAAGATCAGGCCATTAAACGCAAACTCCAGCAGCGACCACACACTGCGGTTGAGCAAGCGCGTGCTGGTCTGGCGTGGCAGCAAGTCGAGCCAGCTTTGCATCATGCCCGCCGCCACCGCCGACAGGATGCCGGATGCGCCCAGGCGCTCGGCCAGCACGTAGGCTGCGAACGGCAGCAGCAACATAAACACCACGTGGGTGGCCGGGTCGTCCCAACCACGGGCAATCATCCAGGCGCGTAAACGGCCGACCAACCAGCTCAGCGCCACGCCTACCGCGAGGCCGCCCACCGCTACCAGCACAAAAGTCAGGCTGGCATCGGCCAGGGAAAACACGCCGGTCAACGCCGCCGCCAGGGCGAACTTGAAGGTCACCAGGCCCGAGGCATCATTCATCAATGCCTCGCCTTGAAGCATATGCATCAAAGGTTTTGGCAGGCGATTTTGGGAAATGGCCGACACCGCCACGGCGTCAGTCGGGGACAATACGGCCGCCAAGGCGAAGGCCACCGGCAACGGGATCGTGGGCAGTATCCAATGGATGAAGTAACCGGCGCCCACCACGGTAAATAGCACCAGACCCACCGCCAGCGTAAGGATCGGGCCTCTGAGCCGCCACAATTCGCGCTTGGGCATGCGCCAGCCATCGGAGAACAGCAACGGCGGCAGGAACAAAAACAGGAACAGCTCCGGGTCCAGCGCCACGTGCAACCCCAGCGTAGGCCAGGCCAGCAAGGCGCCGGCGGCGATCTGCACCAAGGGCAACGGCAGGGGAATAATTCGCCCGACAAGGCGCGAAACGCTGACCAGCATCAGCAGGATAAGAACGGTATAGGCGGTTTGCATAACGCGGGTTTCCCGGACAATCGACTTGCTATGACACCGATCTGGCAACAACTGGCCGTTGAAGTGCCATATTAACCGGCTATGTTACCCGCTTGGCTGCGCAACGGCTTTTGCACATAAGTCGCACTGAATCATCGGCAAGTATGACGAGCGGCACCCAAACCCGCTGGTCGTGGCATAATCCGTGACCTTTAACTTTCATACGTCCAAAGGGGGGCAATTCCTTGACCGCTTCAAGCACAACCTTGCACCTTTTCGGCATCAAAGCCTGCGACACCATGAAAAAGGCGCGCACCTGGCTCGATGAGCACGCTGTGAGCTATGAGTTCCACGACTACAAAACAGCCGGTATCGACCGCGAACACTTGACCCAATGGTGCAACGAGCACGGTTGGCAGGTGGTTTTGAACCGTGCGGGCACCACCTTTCGCAAACTCGAAGACGAACGCAAAGCCGATCTCGATCAGTCGAAAGCCATTGAATTGATGCTCGCACAACCCTCGATGATCAAGCGCCCGGTGCTCGATCTCGGTGACAGAACCCTGATTGGCTTCAAGCCAGATAGTTATTCGGCGGCCCTCAAGTAGGCCAGCCTTCCATTTTTGTAGAGGTAACAGCATGTCCAATTCCCTGTTCAGCCTGGGCTTCGGCGTCGGCACTCAGAACCGCCAAGGTGCTTGGCTGGAAGTGTTTTACGCACAACCGCTGCTCAACCCGTCGGCCGAGATCGTTGCCGCCATCGCGCCGATCCTCGGTTATACCGAAGGCAACCAGGCCATTACTTTCACCGTGAGCCAGGCGCTGCAACTGGCTGACGCGCTCAAAGGTGTCGACACGGCCCAGGCCGCGCTGCTCAGCCGCCTGGCTGAAAGCCACACCCCGTTGGTCGCCACCCTGTTGGCCGAAGACGCCGCACTGACCTCCACGCCTGAGGCCTACCTCAAGCTGCACCTGCTGTCCCACCGCCTGGTCAAGCCCCACGGCCTGAGCCTGGCCGGTGTGTTCCCGCAGTTGCCGAACGTGGCGTGGACCAGCCAGGGCGCAATCGACATCAACGAGCTGGCCGAGCGCCAACTGGAAGCACGCCTGCGTGGCGAGCTGCTGGAAGTGTTCTCGGTGGACAAGTTCCCGAAAATGACTGACTACGTAGTGCCGGCTGGCGTGCGTATCGCTGATGCCGCGCGCATCCGCCTGGGCGCCTACGTGGGCGAAGGCACCACCGTGATGCACGAAGGTTTCGTCAACTTCAACGGTGGCACCGAAGGCCCGGGTATGATCGAAGGCCGTGTATCGGCAGGTGTATTCGTCGGCAAGGGTTCGGACCTGGGCGGCGGTTGCTCCACCATGGGCACCCTGTCGGGCGGCGGCAACATCGTGATCAAGGTGGGCGAAGGCTGCCTGATCGGCGCCAACGCCGGTATCGGTATCCCGTTGGGCGACCGCAATACCGTGGAGTCGGGCCTGTACGTGACTGCCGGTACCAAGGTTGCTCTGCTAGACGAGCACAACCAACTGGTCAAAGTGGTCAAGGCGCGCGAACTGGCTGGCCAGCCGGACCTGCTGTTCCGCCGCAATTCCCAGACCGGTGCCGTGGAGTGCAAAACCCACAAATCGGCGATCGAACTGAACGAAGCGCTGCACGCTCACAACTAAGCAGCCACTCGATGCCACTAGCGGGCCCCACACCTGGGGCTCGCTTATACGAGTCTTAAGACCATGCTTGTGCCCTCCCCCTGGCGCGCCGATTTTCCGGCCATCGCCACCCTGCAACGGCAAGACCAGACCTACCTGGACAACGCCGCCACCACGCAAAAACCCCAAGCCCTGTTGGATGCCATCAGCCATTACTACGCCAATGGCGCAGCCAATGTGCACCGTGCCCAGCATTTGCCGGGGGCCCACGCGACCCAGGCGTTTGAAGACAGTCGCAGCAAGGTCGCGCAGTGGTTGAATGCAGGTGACAGCGGGCAGATCGTGTTTACCCACGGCGCGACGTCTGCGCTGAACCTCCTGGCCTATGGCCTTGAGCACTTATTCAATGCGGGTGATGAAATTGTCATCAGCGCCCTGGAACACCACGCCAACCTGCTGCCCTGGCAGCAACTGGCCAAACGTCGCGCGCTGACGCTGGTGGTCTTGCCCCTTGGCGATGATGGCGTGATTGACCTGCAAGCCGCCGCCGAATTGATCAGCCCGCGTACGCGCTTGCTGGCAGTGAGCCAGCTGTCCAACGTACTCGGCGCCTGGCAACCTTTGGAGGTCTTGCTGCCAATGGCCAAGGCCCACGGTGCCTTGACCGTGGTCGATGGCGCCCAAGGCATTGTCCATGGTCGCCACGACGTACAGGCGCTGGGTTGCGACTTCTACGTGTTTTCCAGTCATAAGCTCTACGGCCCGGACGGCGTCGGCGTGCTGTATGGCCGCAACGAAGCGCTGCATCACCTGCGCCACTGGCAGTTTGGCGGCGAGATGGTGCAGCAGGCCGAGTATCAAAGTGCGAGCTTTCGCCCTGCCCCGCTGGGTTTCGAAGCGGGCACGCCGCCGATTGCAAGTGTGATCGGCCTGGGTGCCACGCTGGACTACCTGAACTCTCTGGACCAGCCGGCCGTGGTCGCCCATGAAGCAGCCCTGCATGACTACCTGCTGCGCGGCCTGAAAGCACGCAATGGCGTGCGCGTACTGGGCTCGCCCCAGGTGGCACTCGCCAGTTTCGTGGTGGAGGGCGTGCATAACGCCGACCTGGCTCATCTGTTGACCGAACAAGGCATTGCCGTGCGAGCTGGCCATCATTGCGCCATGCCATTGCTCAAGGCCATGCACTTGTCCGGAGCGATCCGTGTGTCCCTGGCGCTGTATAACGACTCCGATGACCTGGAGCGCTTCTTTGAAGCGCTGGATCAGGCGCTGGATATGTTGCGATGAGCTTGCCTGCGGATGCCATCAGCGCGCTTGAGTCGTTTCAGGCAGTAGGCAGTTGGGAACAACGCGCCCGCATGCTGATGCAGTGGGGCGAGCGGCTGCCGGCGTTGACGGCTGACGAAAAGGTCGAGGCCAACCTCGTGCAGGGCTGTGAAAGCCTGGTGTGGTTGGTCGGCCGTTTACAGGACGGCCATTGGCAGTTTGCCGCGAGCAGCGATGCGCGAATGATCCGGGGGTTGGTGGCGTTGCTGCTGGCACGGGTCAATGGGTTGTCGGCAAGTGAGTTGCAGGCGGTTGACTTGCCGGACTGGTTCAATCAACTGGGGCTTTCGCGCCAGCTGTCGCCGTCGCGCAGCAATGGGCTTAATGCTGTACTGCAGCGCATGCAAGAGCTGACCTGTACGCAAAACTAATGTGGGAGCTGGCTTGTGTGGGAGCTGGCTTGCCTGCGATGCAGGCACCTCGGTCTATCAGTCAAAGCCAGCTCCCACATTTTGTTTTGTGCAGGACAGCTAAATCTGGGTAGGTTTAACCCGCTCCGACGGCCTGCGCACCCCGGCCACAATCTTGTCCACCGCCTTGGTCGCCGCCACCATGCCAAACGTGGCCGTGACCATCATCACCGCGCCAAACCCGCCCGCACAGTCCAGCTTCACGCCGTCACCGACAAAACTTTTCTGCAAACAAATGCTGCCGTCCGGCTTGGGATAGCGCAGCTGCTCGGTAGAGAACACACACGGCACGCTGTAATGGCGGGTCACGGTGCGCGAAAAGCCGTAGTCGCGGCGTAGCGTGGAGCGCACTTTCGAGGCCAGCGGGTCGTTGAAGGTGCGGTTCAAGTCGCAGACCTGGATCAGCGTCGGGTCGATTTGCCCGCCGGCGCCGCCGGTGGTGATGATCTGGATCTTGCGACGCTTGCACCAGGCAATCAGCGCGGCCTTGGCGTTCACGGCGTCGATGCAGTCGATCACGCAATCGATATTCGGCGTGATGTACTCAGCCATGGTGTCACGGGTTACGAAGTCCGCCACCGCATGCACCGTGCAGTCCGGGTTGATGCCGCGCAGGCGTTCGGCCATTACCTCGACCTTGGGCTTGCCCACGGTGCTGTCCAGGGCGTGCAACTGGCGGTTGCTGTTGCTGACGCAGACATCGTCCAGGTCAAACAGCGAAATCTCGCCCACGCCGCAACGGGCCATGGCTTCCGCCGCCCAAGAGCCCACGCCGCCGACGCCGACGATCGCCACATGGGCCGCTTTCAAGCGTTCCAGGCCTTCAATGCCATACAAGCGGGCGACGCCTGCAAACCGCGGATCTTCTGTGCTCATGACCATTACCCCAAAAACCGGCGCGCATTATGGACTACACAGCGACAAGTTCGAAGCTTCCAGCTACAAGTAAAGAACTTAGAGGGTCTTTCGCTGACTAACGTCCGGCTTTTCTCTGTCTGCTGTACGCTCAGTTAAAGGCCGGTGTAGGATGCGCGCCGTTCGGCGTAGGCCGACACCTCTTTTCGTTCCACACCCTTTGGAACCCGAAATAGCCATGTCATCGCGTAAATTTGGACTCAACCTGGTGGTAGTGCTGGCAATTGCCGCGCTGTTTACCGGCTTCTGGGCGCTGATAAACCGCCCGGTTACCACCCCTAACTGGCCAGAACAGATCTCCGGGTTCTCCTACTCGCCGTTCCAACAAGGCCAGTTCCCGCAGAAAGACCAGTACCCCACTGACGACCAGATGCGCCAGGACCTGGCGATCATGAGCAAGCTGACGGACAACATCCGTACTTACTCGGTCGACGGCACGTTGGGCGATATTCCCAAACTTGCCGAAGAGTTCGGCCTGCGCGTGACCCTGGGGATCTGGATCAGCCCGGACCTGGAACGCAACGAGCGTGAAATCCAGCGCGCCATCGAGATCGCCAACAACTCGCGCAGTGTCGTGCGCGTGGTGGTCGGTAACGAGGCATTGTTCCGCGAAGAAATCACCCCGGAGGCGCTGATCGTGCTGCTGGACCGGGTGCGCGCCGCCGTGAAAGTGCCGGTGACCACCTCCGAGCAATGGCACATCTGGGAAAAGAACCCGCAACTGGCCAAGCACGTCGACCTGATCGCCGCGCACATCCTGCCGTTCTGGGAGTTCATCCCGATGGACAAGGCCGGCCAGTACGTACTGGACCGTGCACGGGATCTGAAAAAGCTGTTCCCGAAAAAACCGCTGCTGCTCTCGGAAGTGGGCTGGCCGAGCAACGGCCGTATGCGCGGTGGCAATGAAAGCTCGCCGGCAGACCAGGCGATTTACCTGCGTACGCTGGTGAACAAACTGAACCGCCAGGGTTACAACTACTTCGTGATCGAGGCCTTCGACCAGCCGTGGAAAGTCAGCGACGAAGGCTCGGCGGGCGCTTATTGGGGCGTGTACAACGCCGCACGCCAGCAGAAATTCAACTTTGAAGGACCGGTCGTCGCGATCCCGCAATGGCGCGTGCTGGCCATCGGCTCGGTGGTGCTGGCGCTGCTGTCGCTGACCCTGCTGATGATCGACGGCTCGGCCCTGCGCCAGCGTGGCCGCACCTTCCTGACCTTTATCGCGTTCCTCTGTGGTTCGGTATTGGTCTGGATCGGTTACGACTACAGCCAGCAATACAGCACCTGGTTCAGCGTCACCGTCGGCATTTTGCTGGCCCTCGGCGCGTTGGGCGTGTTTATCGTATTGCTCACCGAAGCCCACGAACTGGCTGAAGCGGTGTGGACCCACAAGCGCCGGCGTGAATTCCTGCCGGTGGAAGGCGATTCGGACTACCGCCCGAAAGTCTCGATCCATGTGCCGTGCTACAACGAGCCGCCGGAGATGGTCAAACAGACCCTCGACGCCCTGGCCGCCCTCGATTACCCGGACTTCGAAGTCCTGATCATCGACAACAACACCAAGGACCCAGCCGTCTGGGAGCCGGTGCGCGACTACTGCGAAACCCTCGGCCCGCGCTTCAAGTTCTTCCACGTCTCGCCCCTCGCCGGTTTCAAGGGCGGCGCGCTGAACTACCTGATCCCGCATACCGCCAAGGATGCCGAAGTGATCGCGGTGATCGACTCGGACTACTGCGTGTCGCCCAACTGGCTCAAGCACATGGTGCCGCACTTCGCCGACCCGAAAATCGCCGTGGTGCAGTCGCCGCAGGACTACCGCGACCAGAACGAGAGCACTTTCAAGAAGCTCTGCTACGCCGAATACAAAGGCTTCTTCCATATCGGCATGGTCACCCGCAACGACCGTGACGCGATCATCCAGCACGGCACTATGACCATGACCCGTCGCTCGGTGCTCGAGGAACTGGGCTGGGCCGACTGGTGCATCTGTGAAGACGCCGAACTCGGCCTGCGGGTATTCGAGAAAGGCCTGTCGGCCGCGTATTACCACGACAGCTACGGCAAGGGCTTGATGCCGGATACCTTTATCGACTTCAAGAAGCAGCGTTTCCGCTGGGCCTACGGCGCGATCCAGATCATCAAGCGCCACACCGCCAGCCTGTTGCGCGGCAAGGGCACCGAGCTGACCCGTGGCCAGCGCTACCACTTCCTCGCGGGCTGGTTGCCGTGGGTGGCGGATGGCATGAACATCTTCTTCACCGTCGGCGCCCTGTTGTGGTCGGCGGCGATGATCATCGTGCCGACCCGTGTTGACCCGCCGCTGCTGATTTTCGCGATCCCGCCGTTGGCGTTGTTTGTGTTCAAGGTCGGCAAGATCATCTTCCTCTACCGCCGTGCGGTGGGTGTGAACTTGAAGGACGCATTCTGCGCGGCGCTGGCCGGGCTGGCGTTGTCACACACCATCGCCAAGGCGGTGCTGTATGGCTTCTTCACCACCAGTATTCCGTTCTTTCGCACACCGAAAAACGCCGATAACCACGGCTTCTGGGTAGCCATTTCCGAAGCCCGCGAAGAGATGTTCATCATGTTGTTGTTGTGGGGCGCCGCACTCGGGATTTACCTGGTGCAGGGCCTGCCGAGCAATGACATTCGCTTCTGGGTGGTGATGCTGCTGGTGCAATCGCTGCCGTATGTGGCGGCGCTGATCATGGCGTTCCTGTCGTCGCTGCCAAAACCTGCACCTAAGGTTGAGCCGGCAACCGCTGAGTAAAAACTTGCGCAATGCACTAAACGGCGGCCTCTGGCCGCCGTTTTGCTATAAGATAACGGCCGTTTTACGAGACTTGGCCAGGCCCTGCTTTCTGTGGGAGCTGGCTTGCCTGCTCCCACATCGAACCCTGTTTTATCCACATTCGTCCTGCGCGCCCATTACACGCTTCCCGGAGTTTTCCCATGACGGCCCATGCCGACCTTTCGCCGACCCTTCAACTTGCCATCGACTTGATCCGTCGCCCCTCAGTGACGCCGATTGATGCCGACTGCCAGAAGCTGATGATGCAGCGCCTGGGCGACGCAGGTTTTGCACTTGAGCCGATGCGTATCGAAGATGTGGACAACTTCTGGGCCACCCATGGCAAGCACGAAGGCCCGGTGCTGTGCTTTGCCGGCCACACCGATGTGGTGCCGACCGGCCCGGTGCAGGCCTGGCAGAACGACCCGTTCGATGCGTTGATCGACGAGCACGGCATGCTCTGCGGGCGTGGCGCAGCGGACATGAAAGGCAGCCTGGCGGCAATGCTGGTGGCTTCGGAGCGTTTTGTCACCGACTACCCGGACCACAAGGGCTCGGTGGCTTTTCTGATCACCAGTGATGAAGAAGGCCCGGCGCACCACGGCACCAAAGCGGTGATTGAGCGTCTGGCGGCACGCAAGGAGCGTCTGGACTGGTGCATCGTCGGCGAACCGTCGAGCACCACGCTGGTGGGCGATGTTGTGAAGAACGGCCGTCGCGGCTCCCTCGGCGCCACCTTGACCGTGCGCGGCGTGCAGGGCCACGTGGCATACCCGCACCTGGCGAAAAACCCGATCCACCTGGCAGCACCGGCGCTGGCGGAACTGGCTGCCGAGCATTGGGACGATGGCAACACCTTCTTCCCACCGACCAGCTTTCAAATCTCCAACCTCAATTCCGGCACCGGCGCCACCAACGTGATTCCGGGTGACCTGACAGCAGTGTTCAACTTCCGTTTCTCCACCGAATCCACCGTCGAAGGCCTGCAACAGCGGGTTGCGGCGATTCTGGATAAACACGGCCTGGACTGGCACGTTGATTGGGCCTTGTCTGGCCTGCCATTCCTCACCGAGCCGGGCGCGTTGCTGGATGCTGTCTCGGCCAGCATCAAGGCGATTACCGGCCGCGAGACCAAGGCGTCCACCAGCGGCGGCACGTCCGACGGGCGCTTCATTGCCACCCTCGGCACTCAGGTGGTGGAGCTGGGCCCGGTCAACGCGACGATTCATCAGGTCAACGAACGCATTCTGGCCAGCGACCTCGATGTGCTGACCGAAATCTACTACCAAACCCTGATCAAGTTGCTCGCCTGATGCTCGCGTGCCCCCTTTGCAGCGCACCGCTCAACGCGGTGGATAATGGCGTGGCGTGCCCCGCTGGGCACCGTTTCGACCGTGCGCGCCAGGGTTACCTGAACCTGTTGCCGGTGCAGCACAAGAACAGCCGCGACCCAGGCGACAACCTCGCCATGGTCGAGGCACGCCGCGACTTTCTCAATGCCGGGCACTATGCGCCAGTGGCCAGGCGCCTGGCCGAACTGGCCGCCGAGCGCGCGCCGCAGCGCTGGGTGGACATCGGGTGTGGCGAGGGTTACTACACCGCGCAAATCGCCGACGCCCTGCCCCACGCTGACGGTTATGCGCTGGATATCTCCAAGGAAGCGGTGAAACGCGCGTGCAAACGCAACCCGGCGCTGACCTGGTTGATCGCCAGCATGGCCCGCGTGCCGTTGGCGTCGGGCAGTTGCCAGTTTCTCGCCAGCGTGTTCAGCCCTTTGGACTGGGAAGAGGCCAAGCGCCTGCTCAGCCCCGGCGGCGGTTTGATGAAGGTTGGCCCGACTGCCGGCCACCTGATGGAATTGCGCGAACGCCTGTACGACGAAGTGCGTGAATACACCGACGACAAGCATTTGGCTTTGGTGCCACAAGGCATGCGCCTGGCGCACAGTGAAACGCTGGAATTCACCCTGAGCCTGATCGAACCCCAGGACCGCGCCAACCTGCTGGCGATGACGCCCCATGGCTGGCGCGCGAGTGCCGAGCGCCGTGCTGAAGTGATCGAGGCCGCCGAGCCGCTGCTGGTCACCGTATCGATGCGCTACGATTATTTCGTGCTTCAATAACCGACTTTTAAGTATCCGCGAATGGATTTTCGAATCCCGCAACGAGGAACATCCATGCGCCAACCTGATATCGAGATTTACCTGAAAGACGCCGAGGTCGACTACAAGGCCATCGCCGCCTGGCTGGGTGCCGCCCTGGGCCCGTGCACCGACTGGGTCCAGAAAGGCCAGACCTACAAGTGCAAGGCCGGCAATGTGCCGGTTACCTGGCTGCCAAAAGCCGTGGGCAAGTGGAACAGCCTGTACCTGGAAAGCGACCAGACGCCGTGGGATGACGACATCGCCTGCGCCCGCGCCGCCTTTGCCGCGCTGAACGTCGAAGTGCGCTGCGCGCCGGGTACCTGGGTTGAGGAGGAAGGTGAGGAAAGCGCTGATACCTGGATTCGCATCAGTGCCGACGGCGAAGAGCAGATCACCTGGAAAACTGCCTGATCCAAACCTGAAAACCCAATCAATGTGGGAGCTGGCTTGCCTGCGATAGCATCACCGCGGTCCGACTGATAGACCGAGGTGTCTGCATCGCAGGCAAGCCAGCTCCCACAGTTGATTGGGTTGGCAGGACAAGGGTGTTACAGACCCACCACATCCTCAGCCTGCAAGCCCTTCTCGCCGGTCACCACGGCGTATTCCACCTGCTGGCCCTCGGCCAATGAGCGGTGGCCCTCACCGCGAATGGCGCGGTAGTGCACAAACACATCCTTGCCGTCTTCACGCTGGATAAAGCCATAGCCCTTTGCATCGTTGAACCACTTCACATTGCCGGTTTCACGCGTTGCCATCTGTCTTACTCCCACATGCATTTTTATTGTTGAGTCGCTCGCATTGAACTGCCGAGTATAAGACAGGCTCAAAAACGATCAACTCAAGTTTACATCGCTGCTTTTTTGCCGATTTTCGGCGAATACGGCACACTACCCGCCCGAGCACCTGCTCGGTTTTTTCCACTTGAAGCAGCACGCCTATGACCCGCTCCCCGTTCCGCCGTCTGGTGTTTGGCACCTTGCGCCGACTGTTGTACCTCTGGGTTCGCTCGGAGACGATCAATCAGTCGTCCCTAACCCTTAACCTGGACCGCAGCCGGCCGGTGTTTTACGTCCTGCAATCGCCCTCTCTCACCGAATTGGCGGTGGTCGACAAGGAATGCACCAAGGCCGGCCTGCCGCGCCCGGTGCTGCCGGTGTCGGTGGGTTCGTTGATCGAACCCGCCGCGTTCTTCTACCTCACGCCCGAACCCGACTGGCTCGGCCGCCAGGACAAGCGCGGCGCGCCGCCAACCCTGACCCGCCTGGTCAACACCCTGACCGAGCACGCCGAAGAGAATGCACAAATCATTCCGGTCAGCGTGTTCTGGGGGCAGTCGCCCGAAAGCGAGTCCAGCCCGTGGAAACTGCTGTTCGCCGACAGCTGGGCCGTCACCGGCCGCCTGCGCCGCTTGTTGAGCATCCTGATACTGGGCCGCAAGACCCGTGTGCAATTCTCCGCGCCTATCAACCTGCGTGAATTGATCGAGCACAATAAAGGCCACGAACGTACCGTGCGCATGGCCCAGCGCATCCTGCGTGTGCACTTTCGTAACCTGAAGACTGCGGTCATCGGCCCCGACCTGTCTCACCGCCGTAACCTGGTCAAAGGCCTGGTCAACATGCCGCTGGTGCGCCAGGCCATCGCCGATGAAGCCGAGCGCGAGAAAATCACCCCGGAAAAAGCCAAGGCCCAGGCCCTGCGCTACGGCAACGAGATCGCTTCGGACTACACCTACACCGCGATTCGCTTTCTGGAAGTGGTATTGAGCTGGTTCTGGAACAAGATCTACGACGGCATCAAGGTCAACAATATCGAAGGTGTGCAAAAGGTTGCCCAGGGTTACGAGGTGATCTACGTGCCTTGCCACCGCAGCCATATCGACTACCTGCTGCTTTCGTACCTGCTGTTCAAAAACGGCCTGACTCCGCCGCACATTGCCGCCGGCATCAACCTGAACATGCCGGTGATCGGCAGCCTGTTGCGCCGGGGCGGTGCATTTTTCATGCGCCGCACCTTTAAGGGCAACCCGCTGTACACCTCGGTGTTCAACGAGTACCTGCACACCCTGTTCACCAAGGGCTTCCCGGTGGAGTACTTCGTCGAAGGCGGACGCTCGCGCACCGGGCGCATGCTGCAACCGAAAACCGGCATGCTGGCGATCACCCTGCGCAGCTTTTTGCGTTCCTCACGCATGCCGATCGTGTTCGTGCCGGTGTATATCGGCTATGAACGCGTACTCGAAGGCCGTACCTATCTGGGCGAGTTGCGCGGGGCGAGCAAGAAGAAAGAATCGATCTTCGATATTTTCAAAGTGGTCGGCGCGCTCAAGCAGCGCTTTGGTCAGGTCGCGGTCAACTTCGGCGAGCCGATCAAGCTGGCCGAGTTCCTCGACGCCGAGCAGCCGGACTGGCGTGCCCAAGAGCTGGGCCCGAACTACAAACCGGCGTGGCTCAACGAAACCACCAACCGCCTCGGCGAACAGGTGGCACGCCACCTCAACGAAGCCGCAGCGGTCAACCCGGTAAACCTGGTGGCCCTGGCACTGCTTTCGACCACACGCCTGGCCCTGGATGAACAGGCCATGGCCCGCCAGTTGGACCTGTACCTGGCACTGCTACGCCGTGTGCCCTACTCGCCGCACACCACCTTGCCGGAAGGCGATGGGCTGGCGCTGATCAAGCACGTCAAGGACATGAACCTGCTCTCGGAGCAGAGTGACGCCCTGGGCAAAATTGTGTATCTGGATGAGCAGAACGCCGTCCTGATGACCTATTACCGCAACAACGTGCTGCATATTTTTGCCCTGCCGGCGCTGCTGGCGAGCTTCTTCCAGAGCAGCTCGCGCATGAGCCGCGAGCAGATCCTGCGCTTTACTCGCGCGCTCTACCCTTACCTGCAATCGGAGTTGTTTATCCGCTGGTCGCTGGAAGAGTTGGACGCCGTCGTCGACCGATGGCTGGAAGCCTTTGTCGAGCAAGGCCTGCTGCGTTTTGAAAACAACGTGTACCTGCGCCCGGCCCCGAGTTCGCGGCACTTTGTGCTGCTGACGCTGTTGTCCAAGAGCATCGCCCAGACCCTGCAACGCTTCTACATGGCGATCTCGCTGCTGCTTAACAGCGGCCAGAACAGCATCAGCGCCGAAGAGCTGGAAGACCTGTGCACGATCATGGCCCAGCGCCTGTCGATCCTGCATGGCCTGAACGCGCCGGAGTTCTTCGACAAGAGTCTTTTCCGACATTTTATCCAGACATTGCTGGAGCAAGATGTGCTGCGCCGCGACGAGGCCGGGAAATTGAGTTACCACGACCTGCTGGGTGAACTGGCGGAAGGCGCGGCCAAACGCGTGCTGCCTGCCGAGATTCGTCTGTCGATTCGCCAGGTGGCCTTGCATCGCGTCGACGGCGCAGCTGAAGCGCCTGTGGAACCGGCAGAAAGCCGCTAGATTGACTGAGGCGCCGGGCTGTTTCCGGCGCCGTTGAAAAGGAGCTGTACCATGAAAAAGATCATCCTCCTGGGCCTTACCGCCCTGCTCGGAGCCTGCCAATCCATGACCCCAGCCCCCAAGGCCAGCCTCGACGGCGAAGTGTTCTACCTGCAACGCATCGCCTTGCCGCCCGCGGCCACCCTGAGCGTCAGTCTGCAGGACGTGTCGCTGATGGACGCGCCGGCGGTGACCCTGGCCGAACAGAAAGGCCCGGTCAAAGGCCAGGTGCCGCTGCCGTTTCACCTGAGCTACGACCCGGCCCAAATCAAGCCAGGCCACACTTATTCGGTGAGTGCTCGCATCGAGCTGGACGGCAAGCTACTGTTTATTACCACCGAACGCCACGCGGTGCAGCTCGACGGCAAGGACGAACAGCCACTGCGTCTGCGCGTTGATGCTGTCGCACACTGACCTTTCCAGTCCATAAGCCCGAACATAAGGAAGCGCTCATGCTCCGTCACTCTCTTCGCCTCACTGCCCTGTGTGCCGGCTTGCTGCTCGGTGCCAACGCCATGGCCCTGGACCTTGGCAGCCTGTCCCAGGGCGACGCCAGCGGCGGTCTCAAAGACGCCCTGACCCAAGGCGCCCAGATCGCCGTGAAACAACTGGGCGTGCCCGGTGGCTTCAGCAACAACCCCGAAGTGAAGATCGGCTTGCCAGGCAAACTCGGCAAAGTCGCCGACAAGCTGAAGATGTTCGGCATGGGCGACCAGGTCACGCAGCTGGAAACCAGCATGAACAAGGCCGCCGAAACGGCCGTGACCCAGGCGCAACCGATCCTGGTCAATGCCGTCAAAAACATGAGCGTGACTGACGCCAAGGGCATTCTCAGCGGCGGCCAGGACTCGGCGACGCAGTACTTGAACAAAAGCAGCCGCGAGCAGATCCGCGCCAAGTTCCTGCCGATCGTCAAGGCCGCTACCGACAAGGTTGGGGTTGCGCAACAGTACAACGCCCTGGCCGGCAAGGCGGCAGCATTTGGCGCAGTGGATGCCAAAAGTGCCAACGTTGAAAACTACGTGACCGAACAGGCGCTGGACGGCTTGTTCAAGATGATCGCGCAGCAGGAAGAAACCATTCGCAAAAACCCGGCGGCCGCGGCCACCAGCTTGGCCAAGAAGGTGTTTGGGGCACTATAAGCTTCTCAAACACACTGGACCCACTGCGCCAAGACCGCTAACCACGGGCCTTGGCGCAGTTGTTTCAGGCCAAGCCCATTAACGATTCAGCGTAAAAAGCGGGTAAGTAGGCCTGTAGGGTGAAGGCTGCTGGTAGACCACGGGTTGCTGTGGATACGGTCTGCCATGGTTCGTCTGGGTTGGATAGGTGTGGCCCACGTTCGGCCGGACTGTATGAGGACGATGTTGGGGATAGTGGTGATTGTTTGTTGCGTGCCCCGACCTATACCCATTTCCAAAATTGTTGCGCGGTGCATTATTGCCCAACAGGGCTCCGAGCAGCGCACTTTTGAAAGCAATTACAGCATCAAAAAAAGCCATGTAACTCTCCATAAACTCATTGAATAGGTCGGACTGCCAACTCAGGGAAGTCCAAACCTGCGCCGGTCCATCAGGCAATTCTGAGTGGAGTAAAAAAAGGCAAACGTTCCAAAGGCGCAGACGCCTGTTTGCATCAGGATGTGAGTCAGTGCTACTACGTCAGCGTGAATGACCAGGCGACCGTCACAACCATCAAAATCGCGAAGCTTACGTTAAGTCGTCGACTCCAAACGGGGTGGATGAACAACTTGCGCATCCGGCTGCCTGCAAAAAGCCACAAAAAATCGAATACCACGCAAACCAATAAACAAATAAGCGCTTTTGTGCCCTGCTCCCAGCCCGTCGTCGTGCCCAAGGTGAAACTGCCCAGTAACGCTGCAAACGCGGCATACGCCTTGATATTCGCAACCCCCAGCACAAAACCGGCACCCCAGCCCGGCGTGACCACGGCTTGCTGATCCTGAATGGGCGGTGCCGTACCAATGCGGTAAGCCAACCAAAAAATATAAACAATGGAGATGATCGTCAGTGCCACCGCCAACCCGGGAAAGCTGTGCAAGACCACATACAGCCCAGAAACAACCAACGCCATGGCAATCACTAAACCCAGGGTGATCCCGACAAAAAACTGAAACGAGCGTTGCATGCCATACGCCGCGCCGCTGGCTGCCAGCGCCAGGGTGGCAGGGCCGGGGCTGGCCAGTAAGGCGATAGCTGCGAGAGTAAAGGTGAATATCGCCTGGTAAACACTTAGCGTGACATCAAACATGTGAAGCGCCTCGGTAGCTTTATTCAAAACTTAATGAAACCGCACCGCCTTGTAGTTGTAACTCGACGTTAGCACCCCTCACAAACACCACGCACTGGACCGCTTTACACTTTCATACACCCATTCAATAAAATTTATAGCAAGTTAAAAACACTCACTCAAACACAGCCGCATCGTTTAGCCGGCGGTAACTTTTGAACGCAGCTGTAATTCGCACATTCAAGAATAAAAAATAGATGGAAACCTTTTAAAAATCCATTCTTTTGTCAGGAATCTGTGGTATGTAAGATTTTCACGCTATTTCATCAATGTTCGTAAGGTCCATCTAATGAAAAGGCTTACAAAAAACGATCAGACACTCGATGCCATTGATCGCGCGCTGCTGGTCGCCCTGCATCAGAATGCCCGTGCCTCTATCCGCGCGCTCAGCCGGCAGGTGGGATTGTCCGCTCCTGGTTGCAGCGAGCGTCTCAAACGCCTGGAAGTGGCAGGGGTTATAAGTGGGTTCAGCGTAGCGTTGGACGCACAGGCACTGGGGTTTGCGCTGCAGGCACTGGTGCGGGTAAAACCGCTGACGGGAAATTTTCAAACAGTGGAGCAGCTACTGTCAGACATGCCTGAATGTATTGTCTGTTACAAGATCACCGGGGAAGACAGTTTCGTCTGCCATCTGTACACACACTCCGTTAACCACCTTGATCAAACCTTGCAAAAAATAACGCCATTGGCCGACACCAACACCTCCATTATAAAAACCGTCGAGAAGAAACTGCCAACATTCTAAATAAACAAGTGGGAGACATTCAGGCTTAAACAGCAGTTATCGAATTTCAGGCTTTTCCCACACCCGTCAATACTATCGATACGCCTTCACGCCTCCCGTTATGAACTAGTGCGCCTCCTTCTTAATGCGAAACCATGCCGCATACAGGGCTGGCAAGAACAATAACGTCAACGCGGTCGCCACAATCAACCCGCCCATGATTGCCACCGCCATCGGCCCGAAGAACACGCTGCGCGACAGCGGAATCATTGCCAATACCGCCGCAAGCGCCGTCAGCACAATCGGGCGAAAGCGTCGGACGGTGGCTTCGATGATCGCCTGCCAGGGCGCCAGTCCCGCCTTGATGTCTTGTTCAATCTGGTCCACCAGGATCACCGAGTTACGCATGATCATGCCCGACAGCGCGATGGTGCCGAGCATGGCAACAAAGCCGAAGGGCTGGCGGAACACCAGCAGGAACAAGGTCACGCCGATCAAGCCCAGCGGCGCCGTCAGAAACACCATTGCAGTGCGTGAGAAACTGCGCAGTTGCAGCATCAGCAAGGTCAGCACTACCACGATAAACAGCGGCACGCCGGCCTTGACCGAGTTCTGGCCACGGGCCGAATCCTCGACGGTGCCGCCCACTTCGAGCAGGTAGCCGTCCGGCAGTTCGGCGCGCACGCCTTCCAGGGTCGGCAGGATCTGCTGGACCAAGGTTGCCGGTTGTTCCTTGCCGTAGATATCGGCACGCACGGTCACCGTCGGCAGGCGATTGCGGTGCCAGATGATGCCTTCTTCAAAGCCATATTCGAGGGTCGCAATCTGCGACAGCGCTACGCTTTTGCCGTTGTCGGTCGGCACCGCCAGGCTCGGCAGCAGCGACAACTCGGTACGTTCATGCACGGTGCCGCGTAGCAGGATCTCGATCAACTCGTTGTCCTCGCGGTACTGGCTGACGCTGGAGCCGGTCAAGGAACTTTGCAGGAACTTCGACAGGTTGGCAGTGCTGACGCCCAGCGCACGGGCACGGTCCTGGTCGATATTCAGGTAGACGATCTTGCTCGGTTCCTCCCAGTCCAGGTGCACGTTGACCACGTGGGTATTTTCGCGAACCTTGGCCGCGACCTTGCGCGCCAGGGCACGGACTTCTTCGATGTGCTCGCCGGTCACGCGAAACTGCACCGGGTAGCCCACGGGCGGGCCGTTTTCCAGGCGCGTGACGCGTGAACGCAGGTCGGGGAATTGTTCGTTAAGGGTCTCGATCAGCCAGGTGCGCAGGCTTTCGCGTTCCTCGATGGTTTTGGCCAGTACCACAAACTGCGCAAAGCTGGCGGCCGGCAGTTGTTGGTCCAGCGGCAGGTAGAAGCGCGGCGAACCGGTGCCCACATAGGCCACATAGTTGTCGATGCCAGCATGTTCCTTGAGCAAGGCTTCCAGGCGCTTGACCTGGTCGGCGGTGTTGCTCAGCGAGGCACCTTCAGCCAGTTTCAGGTCGACCATCAACTCCAGTCGGCCGGAGGCCGGGAAGAACTGCTGTGGCACAAAACGGAACAGCGCCACCGAGCCGATAAACAACAACAAGGTCAACACGATCACGGTTTTGCGCCGACGCACACACCATTCGACCAAGCGTCTTACACGTTGATAGAACGGCGTGCCGTAGGGATCAGGCCCATCGGTGCCGTGTTTGGCCGCATGAATCTTCGCCAGGTCCGGCAGGAGCTTTTCCCCCAGGTACGGCACAAACACCACCGCCGCAACCCACGAGGCCAGCAGGGCAATGGTCACCACTTGGAAAATCGAACGGGTGTATTCACCGGTACTCGATTGCGCGGTGGCAATCGGCAGGAAACCTGCGGCGGTGATCAATGTGCCGGTGAGCATCGGGAACGCGGTGCTGGTCCAGGCAAAACTCGCGGCCTTGAGCCGGTCGTAGCCCTGCTCCATTTTGATCGCCATCATTTCCACGGCGATGATCGCATCGTCCACCAACAAGCCCAGGGCCAACACCAAGGCACCGAGGGAGATTTTGTGCAGGCCGATGCCCAGGTAATACATGGTCGCAAAAGTCATCGCCAGTACCAGCGGAATCGCCAGGGCGACCACCATGCCGGTGCGTACACCAAGGGAGAAGAAGCTCACCAGCAGCACGATGGCCAAGGCTTCAGCGAGTACCTGGACGAATTCACCGACGCTGGTTTTCACCGCGGCCGGTTGGTCCGAGACCTTGCGCAGTTCCATGCCTGCCGGAAGGTTCTTCTGCAGGCGTGCGAATTCGCCTTCAAGGGCCTTGCCCAGTACCAGAATGTCGCCGCCGTCACGCATCGCCACGGCCAGGCCGATGGCGTCCGCGCCCATATAGCGCATGCGCGGCGCCGGTGGGTCGTTGAAGCCGCGATGGATTTGCGCCACATCACCGATGCGGAAGGTGCGGTCACCTACGCGAATCGGGAAGTTACGGATCTCATCGACCGTTTTGAAGTTACCCGAGACGCGCAGTTGCACGCGTTCCGTCGGGGTTTCAAAGAAACCGGCGGTGGAGACGGCGTTCTGCTCCTGCAGTGCCTGCTGCACTGCAGCCAATGGCAGGCCGAGGGTGGCGAGCTTGAGGTTGGACAGTTCGATCCAGATCTTCTCGTCCTGCAGGCCCAGTAACTCGACCTTGCCCACATCCGGCACGCGTTGCAGTTGAATCTGGATGCGGTCGGCGTAGTCCTTGAGCACCGCGTAGTCAAAACCGTCACCGGTCAGGGCGTAGATATTGCCGAAGGTGGTGCCGAATTCATCGTTGAAAAACGGCCCCTGGATATCCGGCGGCAAGGTCTGGCGAATATCGCTGATCTTCTTGCGCACCTGGTACCACAGCTCCGGGATTTGTGCCGAGTGCATCGAATCGCGGGCCATGAAGGTGACCTGGGACTCACCGGGCCGGGAGAACGAGACAATGCGCTCGTACTCGCCCGTCTCCATCAGCTTCTTCTCGATACGTTCGGTGACTTGGCGCGAAACTTCCTGGGCCGTGGCGCCCGGCCAGTTGGTCTTGATGACCATGGCCTTGAAGGTAAACGGCGGGTCTTCACTTTGCCCCAGCTTGGTGTAGGACAACGTGCCGACCACTGCCAGCAGGATCATCAGGAACAGTACGATCTGGCGATTACGCAACGCCCATTCGGAAAGATTGAAACCCATCGGGGACTACTCCTTGGCCGCCAGATTCACTACTCGGTTGGCGCGATCCACCGGGCGCACTTGCTGGCCCTCATGGAGCACATGCACACCCGCCGCGATCACCCAATCGGTGGGGGCCAAGCCTTCAAGCACCGGCACGGTTTTTTCACCGAAAGCACCGATGCGCACCGGCGTTCGTTTGAGCGTGTTGTCCGGCTGTACCCGCCAGACGTAGGACGCACCGTTCTCCGCGCTCAGGGCCGACAGCGGCACTGACAGTGGGACGATCCCATCAGCCTGGATGAAGACGCGGGCGCTCTGGCCCAACTCGGCGGGGACTTTGCCGCCGGTGAAGGCAACGCGCGCAGCGAAGGTGCGGGATTTTGGGTCGGCTGCCGGTGAGAGCTCACGAATGCGCCCGGCAAAACGTTGGTCGGGCTGGCTCCACAACTCCACCGATACCGGTTGGCCGATCTTGAAGCGGCCAAACCCTTGCTCGGGCAGGCTGATCAACACTTCGCGCTCGCCATCGGTGGCCAGGGTAAACACCGTTTGGCCGGCGGCCACCACTTGGCCGACTTCCACCGCACGCTTGGCCACTACACCGTCCTGGGGCGCACGCAGCACGGCATAGCCGGCCTGGTTGCTCGATACGTCGAACTCGGCCTTGATCTGCTTAAGACGTGCAACACCTGCTCGGTAGAGGTTTTCGGAATTGTCGTACTGCGAGCGGCTGACCATCTGACGGTCCATCAGGGTCTTGTAGCGGTCGCGTTCGGCGCGCACCAGGCTCAGGTTGGCTTCGGCGGCGGCAACCTGGGCGCGGGTGGCTTCCAGTTGCAGGCGCACGTCCTGTGGGTCGAGCTCTGCCAATGGTTGGTTGGCCTTGACCCGCTCGCCCTCCTCCACCAGGCGCTTACTGACTTTGCCGCCGATGCGAAAGGCCAGGTCCGGCTCATAACGGGCGCGTACTTCCCCCGGAAAACTGTCCATCGCCAGCGCCGACGGCTGCGGTTGCACCACCATGGCCGGGCGGATGGTGGTTTGGGCCGCTTCTTCATGACCGCAGGCGGTCAACAGGAAGATCAGGCTGACAGGCAACGCAAGGGGCAGGAAAGTACTGCGCATGCTGAAGGACCTTTCGCAAATGGAGCTAGGAATAATTATACTGGCCGGTATGTTATTAATACCAAACTCACCAGTCCAGTATTAAAGGTGAAAATGTCCGACAATCCTGTAAACACCAATAGCCCCGGGCGTCCCAAGGACATGGCAAAACGCCAGGCAATCCTCGAAGCAGCCAAAATCCTGTTTTTGAGCAATGGCTACGCCAGCACCAGCATGGATGCCGTGGCCCTTGAGGCCGGCGTGTCAAAACTGACGGTCTACAGCCACTTCACGGATAAAGAGACCTTGTTCACCGCCGCCGTCGTGGCCAAGTGCGAGGAGCAGTTGCCGGTGATGTATTTCGAGTTGCCCGAGGGCATGCCGGTGCACACCGTACTGCTGAACATCGCGCGCGGCTTTCATCGGCTGATCAACAGCGAAGAATCGGTGAACCTGCACCGCCTGATGATGACCACCGGCAACCAGGACGTGAAACTCTCGCAGATCTTCTTTGAAGCCGGGCCTATGCGCATGCTGCAAGGCATGGAGCGCCTGCTCAGCCGCATTGACCAGAGCGGCGCCTTGAGCATCGACAAACCATTTACGGCGGCTGAGCACTTCTTTTGCCTGCTCAAGGGCACGGCAAATTTCTGCTTGTTGTATGGGTGTGGCGGGCAGTTGAGTGAAGAAGCTGCCGAAGCGCATGTGCAGGAGGTGGTGGGGTTGTTTATGCGGGCGTATCGGCCTTGAGGGTTTGAGCTGCCTGATCGGGCACTATCGCAGGCAAGCCAGCTCCCACCTTTGACTGTGTTTGCAAATCAAAAGGTGGGAGCTGGCTTGCCTGCGATGAGGCCCGATAGAACAACAATGATTCAGGACTTGAGCGCTTTCTTTGGATAGATGTCATACCGGCTGGACTTTCCATCCAACGCATGGCTCGGTTTGGGCCCGTCAATGCACGGCGCCTTGCGCGGGCGCTTGACCACCACGCGGTGGCTGGCCAACGCCAAGGCGGCAGCGAGTAAGGCCGGTGCGTCCGGATCATCACCCACTAATGGGCGAAACAGGCGCATTTCCTTCTTAACCAGCGCCGTTTTCTCACGGTGCGGGAACATCGGGTCCAGGTAGATCACCTGCGGCGGCTCGCCCTCCCAGTTGCGCATCACCTCGATCGAGTTGCCTTTGAGCAACTGCATGCGCGCCACAATCGGCGCCACTTCAAAGTCGTCCGCACCACGGGCCAGGCCGTCTTCGAGCAAGGCGCCGATCAACGGCTGACGCTCGATCAGGCTCATCTCGCAGCCCAGGCTGGCGAGTACGAACGCGTCCTTGCCCAAGCCCGCCGTAGCGTCCAGCACCCGTGGGCGCACGCCTTGGGCAACACCGACCGCCTTGGCGATCATCTGCCCGCTGCCACCGCCGTAGAGACGCCGATGCGCCGCGCCGCCTTCGACGAAGTCCACGCGCACCGGCCCCGGAGCGTCAGGCCCGAGCTGTTGCAGTTGCAGGCCGTGTTCCCCGACTTGCAGGGAAAAGTCCGCCTCCTCCAGCTGCAAAGGCAGGCCAAGCTGCGCGGCCCAGTGCTCGGCGCGGGCCTTGAAACCGTCGGCCAAAGCCTCGACCCGAATGCGGCTGGCCGCTGGTTGTTCGCTCATCAATCGCTACGCTCAAAAATATTAAGGATCGGCAAACAACGGCCGATAAAAACAACAGTCAGGTATTTTGCCAGAGCTGAGCGTCGACCGAGAAAAATGTCAGACATTCTTCCCCTAACCATCGGTGTACTGCCGACCCACAACCACTACGGCCTGCGCAATACTCAAGCGCTGGCTGGGGTGAGCCATGTGTGGCAGGACTTCTTCGCCCGTGCGTTGGCCGAGCAGCTTGGCGATACGCCGGGTGCGCTGGCGGCCAAAGCCCCGGCGCCGAGGGACCCGGCGGTAGAACCCAGCGAAGGCGCCGACCTGTTGTCACAGATCCTCACCCAGCGTGAATGCGACGTACACGACACCGAGGTCGCCCCGCCGGAGCCGCTGTTCCTGCCCATCGCCGAATTTGAAACCGAGCTGCTGCCGCCGCCTGCCACGCCGTTTCCGGCAGAAGAAATCATCGCCCAGCAGCGCCAGCAAAACTTCGAAAGCGGCTGGGTCCGCCCGATTGTGCTCAATGCCGGCAACCCGCCGCCTGAGCCTGGCCCGGCGCCGCAGCCCCAGCCGCTGCACCTGCCGATTGCCGAATTCGAACTGGACCTGCTGCCACCGCCTGCCACGCCTTACCCGGCCGAGGAGCTGGTGGCGCAACAGAAGGCGCTGGACTTCGATTATCACTGGGCGCGCCCGCTGGTCCTCAACAACCTGCGCCTGGCGGCCTGATTCAGTCTTTGAAAAAACCGTTGGCCTGGCTGAACGGCATCTTGCGTTCAGTGAAGGTAAAAGTGCCCAGCTCATACACCTCCTGCGCCGCCCGATAGAACTCGCCATACGCCGCCAGCGCCATGGCTGAGCCGACACTGATGCGGCGCACACCCATTTCGCTCAACTGCGCCACGCTCAGGTTCAAACCACCGGACATCAGTACATTTACCGGTTTGGGCGCCACCGCCTTGACCACCGCGAGCACTTCTTCGGCACTGCGCAAGGCGGGAGCGTAGAGCACGTCCGCCCCGGCTTCGGCGTAGGCTTGCAGGCGGCGAATAGTGTCAGGCAAATCCAGGCGACCATGCAGGAGGTTTTCTGCACGGGCGGTGAGCGTAAAGGCAAATGGCAAGCTGCGGGCAGCGGCGACGGCGGCTTCCACGCGCTCCACCGACAGGTCAAACGGATAGATCGGGTCGACCGCAATGCCCGTGGCGTCTTCGATAGAGCCACCCACAATACCGCTGGCCGCGGCGCGCAGGATGGTCTGGGCGCAGCCTTCGGGGGTGTCGCTGAAGCCGTTCTCCAGGTCAGCCGCCACCGGCAGCGCAGTGGCCCGCACGATCGATGACGCATTGGCCAAGGTGTCTTCAAGGGATAATGCGCCTTCCGCATCCGGTCGCCCGAGGCTGAACGCATAGCCCGCACTGGTCGTGGCCAACGCCTCAAAACCCAGGCTGGCGAGCATGATGGCGGAGCCGGCGTCCCACGGGTTGGGCATCACGAATGCGCGGTCACGCTCATGCAAGGCCTTGAAGGTTTCGGCGCGAAGGGTTTGGGCATCCATGGCTGACTCCTGTCGGAAAAAGGAGCCCTAGAGTAACCCCAGTTGCTCCGCTGCGGGTTCCCGATGCAAGGTTGGCAGCGCTGGCAACCCCGGCAAACGCAGCATCAACTGTTGGTGAAAGCGCAGCGCCAGTTGCGCGGCGAGGCGGTTATCCGAGGTGTGCAGGAACACATAAGGCGTGCGCCCCTCTTCGATCCAGCCAGCAATTTTTTCTACCCACGGGACCAGGAACGGGTCATTGGCCTCCAGTTCCGGATGGCCGATGAAGCGCACCTGGGGAAATAGAGTCAGCGCCGCCGGCCGTGTTGGTACCTTGGGCTTTTTCGATTGGGCGTGCAGCACGGCCGCCGACGTTGAAGTGCAACTGAACAGCGCACGTGGATCGAGGCAAATACGCTCCACGCCACGGTCGCGCAACAGGCGGTTGAGCCTGCGCTCGGCATCGCCCTTGGCGAAGAACTCAGGGTGACGCACTTCCACGGCCAGCGGGCGTTCCAGGCCGTCAATGAAACCCGCCAGTTCGCCCAGGCGTTGCGGCGAAAAGCTCGCCGACAATTGCAACCACAGCGGCGAAACCCGCTCGCCCAAAGGGCTCATCAAGCCGACAAAACTTTCCGCTGCCGGCAATTGCTCGCGCAAGTCGCCGCCGTGGCTGATATCTCCGGGGAATTTGGCGGTGAAACGAAAACCCTCAGGCATGATTTCAGCCCAGCGCTGCACCGTGGCGGCCGAGGGGCGGGCATAAAAGGTGGTGTTGCCTTCAACGGCGTTAAAGACCTGGGAATACAGGGCAAGGTAGTCGCTGGAACGGGCATCGGCCGGGTACAGGTACTCGCGCCAGGCGTTTTCACTCCAGGACGGGCAGCCGATGTAGTAAGGCAGGCGCATCAGATGTGGATGTCGAGACCCAGCACTTCCATATCCCATTCGACAAAGCCGGCGGTGGTCAGGTAGCTGGCCAGCGCGGTGGCGACGCTTTTGCTCATGGAACGGGGGAAGACCATGTCTTGCTGACGGGCAGGAAGGCCACTGATGCGTGCAGCGCCAGAACCTTGGGCACTGGGTTGCGACTCTGACTGAACCTCGATGAAGTCCGGCGAATCTTCGACGGACTCGTCTACCGTGACGTTCGCCTTGCGCGGCTTACGCTTGAGTGGGTAGGACTGTGAGGAAAAGCCGTCTATACGCATACATGCAGACTCGGTATCAATGATGGCAATTTAGCGGCACTTTCCGTAGCGCGCAAATGCTCTGGTGATAACTAGAACACATAATTTGTAAAAGGTTTACAAACCGAGGCAAATTCTGACGATTGGGGATTTTTGCCGGTGCGCTGCACTTACTGTGGCGAGGGAGCTTGCTCCCGTTGGACTGCGCAGCAGCCCCGATCTATTAACAGCGGGGCCGCTTCGCGGCCCGACGGGAGCAAGCTCCCTCGCCACACTTAAAGGCCGCGCTCAGCCTTGGTTTGCGCAACTTTATCGCGCAGGTAAACCGGTGCAGCCTGGTCGGCCGGAATCGCTTCGCCGCGCTCGAAAGCAAAGCGCGCCAGGGTCAGCAAGTCTTCGGCATGCGGCAACATTGTTGCATCCTGGCCAGCCAGTTTTACGTCGATACGCTCACCGTAACCCCAGCCAGTGCCGGCGCCGAACCACTCGCCGCTGGCATCAGCAGGCAACACCGACGATTCCGGAGGCTGTGCGGCTTCCACGCCCACCAGACGCATTTCGCCATCGGTTTCGCGGTAGCAGCCCCAATACACTTCATCCATGCGCGCATCAATCGCCGCCGCCACCTGCGAGGCGCCGTGTTCACGCAATGCACGCTGGGCCAATACTGCAAGGTTGGACACCGGCAACACCGGGCGCTCCAGCGCAAAGGCCAGGCCCTGCACCACACCAATGGCAATACGCACGCCGGTAAAGGCGCCCGGGCCACGCCCGAAAGCAATCGCGTCCACGGCAGACAGCGTGGTGCCCGCCTCTTCCAGCAGTTGCTTGATCATCGGCAACAGCTTCTGCGCATGCAGACGCGGGATCACCTCGTAGTGGCTCGTTACCTTGCCATCGTGCAGCAAGGCGACGGAGCAAGCTTCAGTCGCGGTGTCCAGGGCCAGCAGGGTGCTCATCGGTGTAGGTGTCCAAGTCGAAAAAAAGTGCGCCAGTATAAACAACAACGGCCCGCAAGCGGGCCGTTGTACGCAAAGCCGATCGAAGGATCAGCTCAGTGCTTCAAGCACCTTGGCAGTGATGGATTCTACCGAACCCACGCCAGGGATGTGGCTGTACTTCGGCTTGCCTTGGGCAGCCGAAAGCTTCTGGTAGAAATCCACCAGCGGCTTGGTCTGCGAATGGTAGACCGACAGGCGATGGCGCACGGTTTCTTCGGTGTCGTCCTTACGCTGTACCAGGTCTTCACCGGTCACATCGTCTTTACCTTCAACCTTTGGCGGGTTGTAGACGATGTGGTACACGCGGCCCGAGCCTTCGTGAACGCGACGGCCCGCAATACGCTGAACGATTTCTTCGTCTTCAACTGCGATTTCAACCACAGCGTCCAGCTCAACGCCGGCTTTCACCAAGGCTTCCGCCTGGGGAATGGTGCGTGGGAAACCGTCGAACAGGAAACCGTTCTTGCAATCTTCCTGGCTGATGCGTTCCTTGACCAGGTTGATGATCAGGTCATCGGAGACCAGGCCGCCGCTGTCCATTACGCTCTTGGCGATCAGGCCCAGCTCGGTGCCGGCCTTGACGGCGGCACGCAGCATGTCACCGGTGGAGATTTGTGGAATGCCGAATTTTTCAGTGATGAACTTTGCCTGAGTACCTTTACCGGCCCCGGGAGCTCCCAGCAGAATGACGCGCATCGATGTGCTCCTCAATTTTTTATAGAGATGACGCTCGGATTCGCCGCGTGGGGCCAATCTCGTAAAAATGTGGGTCCTGGCCGATCAAACGGCCAAAGGCTGATCAAGATACACAGCGGGCTCTATCCATACAAGCCGCCAAAAGTCGCAAGAACCGCGCCCGCCATGCAGTCATAGGTAGGGTATGCCTGAGTGCAACCCCGCCTCCTAAACGCCGACCGCCCGTTTCCGGGCGGCCGTCGTTGTTTATCTGCAAGCCATTGAGAACACGCAGAAAACCTCAGCCAGTGTTGCGCAAACCGGCGGCAATACCGGCTACAGACACCAGCAGCGCCTGTTCCAGAGGGCTGTCCTGCGCCGCCTCCTGCTGGCGCGAGCGTGCCAGTAATTCGGCCTGCAACAGGTGCAGCGGGTCGAGGTAGGTGTTGCGCAGGCGAATGAACTCAAGCGTGTCCGGGCTATGGGCCAGCAGTTGCGACTGGCCGGTCAGGCCAAGTACCACGTCGCACGCCTGCGACAATAGGTCGCGTAAGTGCGCACCCAATGGCAGCAGGTCCGGCTGCACCAAACGCTCGTCATACAGCCGCGCGATGTCGGCATCGGCCTTGGCCAGTACCATCTCGAGCATATCGATGCGGGTGCGGAAGAACGGCCATTGCTCGCGCATCTGCCCCAACAGCTCACCTTCGCCACGCTCCAGCGCCTTGCTTAATGCCGCTTCCCAACCAAGCCAGGCGGGCAGCATCAGGCGGGTTTGGGTCCAGCCGAAGATCCACGGAATCGCGCGCAGGCTCTCGATACCGCCCGCACGGCGCTTGGCCGGGCGACTGCCCAATGGCAAGCGGCCCAACTCCTGCTCGGGTGTGGACTGGCGGAAGTATTCGACGAACTGCGGATTTTCCCGCACCACGGCGCGGTAAGCACTGACACCGTCTGCTGCCAATTCATCCATCAGATGCCGCCAGGCCGGCTCAGGTGGCGGCGGTGGCAGCAGCGTGGCTTCGAGCACGGCAGCCAGATAAAGGTTGAGGTTCTGCTCGGCAATGTCCGGCAGGCCGAACTTGAAGCGAATCATCTCGCCTTGTTCGGTCGTACGGAAACGCCCCGCCACCGAGCCTGGCGGCTGCGACAGGATCGCCGCATGCGCCGGGCCGCCGCCACGGCCAACGGTGCCGCCGCGACCATGGAACAACAGCAACTCCACCTGTTGCTCGCGGCAGATATCCACCAGCCGTTCCTGCGCCCGGTACTGTGCCCAGGCAGCGGCGGTGGTGCCGGCATCCTTGGCCGAGTCCGAATAGCCGATCATCACTTCCTGCGGGCCTTGCAAGCGCGCGCGATAACCCGGCAATTGCAGCAGACGCTCCATCACCGGCCCGGCGTTATCCAGGTCGGCCAGGGTTTCAAACAGCGGCACCACGCGCATCGGCCGTTGCACGCCCGACTCTTTAAGCAACAGTTGCACGGCCAGCACATCCGACGCGGCACCCGCCATGGAAATGACATAAGAACCGAGTGATGCAGCCGGTGCGGCGGCGATTTCCTTGCAGGTGTTCAACACTTCGGCGGTGTCTGCCGACGGTTTGAAATAACCCGGCAGCAGCGGTCGGCGATTGGTCAGCTCTTTGCTCAGGAAGCTGATGCGCGCTTCTTCGTCCCAGTCTTCATAACGGCCCAAGCCCAGGTAATCAGTGATTTCGGTCATGGCCGCCGAGTGACGACTGGAATCCTGACGCACGTCCAGGCGCACCAGGAACAAGCCGAAGGTCACGGCACGGCGCAGGCAGTCGAGCAACGGGCCATCAGCGATCACGCCCATGCCGCACTCATGCAGCGACTGGTAGCACAGCTCCAACGGGTCGAGCAGGTCGCGGTTGTTTTGCAACACATCGGCAGGCGCAGGCGTGCTGGCGGTCAGTGAGGTATGCGCCCATTGACGCGTGGCGCGCAGGCGTTCGCGCAGTTGCTTGAGCAAGGCACGGTAAGGTTCGACGCTATCACCGACCTTGGCCTGCAATGCAGGGCTGGCCTGCTGCATCGACAGCTCGGACGCCAGATGATCGACGTCTCGCAGGTACAGATCCGCCGCCATCCAGCGCGCCAGCAGCAACACTTCGCGGGTGACCGGCGCGGTGACATTCGGGTTGCCGTCACGGTCGCCACCCATCCACGAAGCAAAGCGGATCGGCGCCGCCTCAAGTGGCAGGCGCAGGCCCGTGGCGGCGTGCAAGGCCTGGTCGGCCTTGCGCAAATAATTGGGAATGGCATGCCACAGCGAATGCTCGATCACCGCAAAGCCCCACTTGGCTTCGTCTACCGGCGTGGGCCGGATGCGGCGGATCTCTTCAGTGTGCCAGGCTTCGGCGATCAGACGCTGCAAGCGCTGGCGAATCAGCTCGCGCTCGGCGCTGGTGAGGTCGCGGTGATCCTGCAACGCCAGCTGTGCGGCAATCGCATCGTATTTCTGGATCAAGGTGCGGCGCGCCACTTCGGTCGGGTGGGCGGTGAGCACCAGCTCAATCTCCAGGCGCGCCAACTGACGGGCCAGGGACTCATTGCTGTGACCTTCGCTTTGCAGGCGCGCCAGCAACTCCGGTAATACGCGAGACTCGAAGGGCGCTGGTTGCGATTCATCGCGCCGATGGATCAGTTGGTACTGCTCGGCGATATTGGCCAGGTTGAGAAACTGGTTGAAGGCCCGGGCCACGGGCAGCAATTCATCTTCCTGTAACTGATTGAGGCGGGTGCTCAGCTCATCGCCAGCACCTCGTCTGTCAGCCTTGGCGCCTTTGCGGATCTGCTCGATCTTGTCGAGAAAAGCATCGCCGTACTGCTCTCGAATGGTGTTGCCCAGCAGCTCACCCAGCAGGTGAACATCCTCACGCAAGCGTGCATCGATATCACTCATCAGCCAATCTCCAGCCAGAAATCCGGGACGCGCAGGCCTTCCAGAGTGCCGCCCGCGTCAGTTTCTGACAAGACACTTTAAACCTTGCGACTTGCAGCTAGTCTCAACAGTGAGTCGTCGTGTTACCCACGCAGGCGACTGGACACCCATCACCGCCTGCCATCGCGGGCTTATTGAGGTTGCCATGAAAATTCGAGAACTGGCCCAACATTGGGAAGAGAACGCGAAGGGTCGCCTGACCAAAACCGAGTACGCGATCCACTTGGACGTCGAGTCCGCTGCGCGCCTGGCCGCTATCGCCGAGATGTACCCCAAGCGCAGCACCGAAGAATTGCTCGGCGAACTGATCGGCGCGGCCCTTGAAGAGCTGGAAGCGAGCTTCCCCTACATCAAGGGCCAGCATGTGATCGCCACCGATGAAGAGGGTGACCCACTGTACGAGGACGTCGGCCCGACGCCGCGCTTTCTGACTCTGTCACGCCGCTATCTGCATGATTTATCAGCCACAGCCGATAAACAGCAACACTGAAAAACCTTCGACACCCCCCGTTTAACCCCTGTATTCCGGGCCTCACAGAGGCTCGGAGTACCTCTGCGCAACGCGAAAGTTCAAACTTTTAAACGCTGACCAAACAGTCAGATATTTTTTTAGGCAAATCGCCATCTCCGCTGAACTTTTGAAAAAACGCTCCGGTCACAGCCAGTAAGCCATCACTTGGAACGGCCGTTTGAAAGGGCATTTGGTGCTTTACCGCCGGGCCTGCAACCGCCAACCAATGAAGTGGATTTTGATTTTTTCAGGAGTTATCCAATGGAGTTGAAGACGATGAAGACCAGCACTGCCAAATCCTCGTTTAACCATCTGCGCGGGCTGAAATTGGCCGCGCTGGCAATCGGCACCAGCTTCGTTCTGGCGGGCTGCGCCGGCAACCCTCCGACCGAGCAATACGCCGTGACCCAGTCCGCCGTAAACAGCGCAGTCAGCGCCGGCGGCACCGAGTACGCAGCGGTAGAAATGAAGTCGGCCCAGGACAAGCTCAAAGCTGCCGAACTGGCCATGCATGACAAAAACTACGACAAAGCGCGTCAACTGGCTGAGCAAGCCGAGTGGGATGCCCGAGTCGCAGAGCGCAAGGCCCAGGCTGCCAAAGCTGACCAGGCTGTGAAGGATTCCCAGAAAGCTGTGCAGGAACTGCGTCAGGAAGGCATGCGCCCGGCTGTTATCAAACAGCAATAAGCCGCCGCCACTGATTGCACTGCACCCGATATCGAATTGAAAGGACGACACGACTATGCGTAAACAATTGATGATCCCTGCCCTGCTGGCGATGAGCGTTGCTCTGGCGGCGTGCTCCACCCCGCCGAACCAGAACCTGGAAAACGCACGGACCAACTTCTCGGCCCTGCAATCCAACCCGCAAGCCACCAAGGTAGCGGCGCTGGAAACCAAGGACGCGCAGGATTGGCTGGACAAGGCTGACAAGGCCTACCGCGACAAGGAAGACGAGAAGAAGGTCGACCAACTGGCCTACCTGACCAACCAGCGTGTGGAAGTGGCCAAAGACACCATCTCGCTGCGTGAATCCGAAGCCAAGCTGAAAAACGCCGGCGACGAACGTGCCCGCGCCCTGCTGCAAGCCCGTGATGCACAGATCAAGCAACTGCAAGACAGCTTGAACGCCAAGCAGACTGATCGCGGCACTCTGGTGACCTTCGGTGACGTGCTGTTCGCCACCAACAAGTCCGACCTGAAATCCAGTGGCCTGGTGAACATCACCAAACTGGCTCAGTTCCTGCGCGACAACCCGGACCGTAAAGTGATCGTCGAAGGCTACACCGACAGCACCGGTTCGGACTCGTACAACCAGAGCCTGTCCGAGCGTCGTGCCGCTTCGGTACAACGTGCACTGGCTCAACAAGGCGTGGATATCTCGCGCATCGTGACCCAGGGTTACGGCAAGGAATACCCGGTTGCCGACAACGGCAGCGTTTCGGGCCGTGCCATGAACCGCCGCGTTGAAGTGACCATCTCCAACGACAACCAGCCAGTCAAGCCACGCTCTTCCGTTGCTAACTGATTGATTGACGCAGGATGAAAAAACCACCGGAAACGGTGGTTTTTTTTGCTTCAGAATTGGATCTGACGGTTGCTGTCGTCGCCGCCCGCCAGCTCGAACTCCGTGCGCCGCCTGGTTTCGTCCTGCTCCTTTTGGGAAAGCTCTGCGTCCCACTCGCTGAACTCATCCAAACTTTGCTGCGCCCGGGCCATATCCAACATCCTGTCTATCGCAGCAATATTCACCGTAACTCTCCCTTGGCTGGCCATTCATAAGTTATCCATCAGCAGCGCTGACAAGCCCTTAAGTGGCATCCTACGGAATACGGTTCCAGATATTTCAGTATCGCTGCATTGAAGCGCTTTACTCTTGAAGTTGCGGGGTTTCCTGGCCCATGCAACGCACGGCTTGTTTCTTGTTATTGACCAGTACGCCGCTCAAGCCTTTCTGTTCGGTATCAAACATCACCAATACGCCATCAATGCATTGCGCCACCTGCGCAGCCGGAGTCAGCGAGACCTTGTAGTCCTCGCCCGGCACGGTCTTGAGCATGGTGAAGTCGCTGAGCAACAAGGCATCTTCCGGCTTGGCGAAGTGCAAGTAGCCGTAAAACCACAGGCAGCCGACGGTGCCGATGATGGTGCCGATGCCGGTGAGGATCAGCGGGATCATGTTGCGTTCTTCGCTCATTGCGGGCTCTCTGATGAATCAACTTTAGGAATAGGGTAATTCGGTATCTCGCCCAGGCGGCGCAGGCCATTGAAGTGCTGCGGGTCGTCCAGATAGCGCAGCATCACGGTTTGCCAGGTCTTGTCGGCGAAGGTCTGCACATGGCCGCCACGGGTCAACTGCAACACCCTCGGCGGCGGCGCGGCCTGATACAGGCGAATGCCGTTGGCCACCGGCACAATCGGGTCATCCAGGCTATGGAACAGCAGCTTGGGCACGCCGGTAAGCTGGGGCATGGCATTGATCGCACTGTCGGCGTCGGGCACCAGCCACGACAGCGGCACCTGAAACGGCCATGTTAACCAGGAGGTGCTGAGGGCGAATTGTCCTACATCACGATAACTGGCGGGCACGCCGTCCAGGACCAGGGCCTTGAGCTGGGCTTGGCGCTGCGGGTGTGCCGCCAGGTAATGCACCGCCAGCGCACCGCCCAGGCTCTGGCCCAACACGATCAGCGGCTGGCCTTGGGTTTCAGGGGCCTTGTCGATCCAGCCGAATGCGGCATCGATGTCCTGATACACCGCCGGCAAGGACGGCTTGCCTTCAGACAGGCCATAACCGCGATAGTCCAGCAACAGCACTTGATAGCCCTGCTCCGGCAACCACCAACTGCCGCCCAGGTGCCAGGCCAGGTTGCCGCCATTGCCGTGCAGGTGCAGCACCGTGCCTTTGAGCGGCACACCGGGTTTGGCCGGCAGCCACCAGGCATGCAGCTTTACGCCGTCGGCGGTGGTGAGGGTGACGTCGCGATAGGCCAGGTGGGCTTTTTCCGGCGTGAACGGCAGGCCGGGTTCGGGGTAGAACAGCAGTGAGCTGCAGCCGTTTAAAGTGAGTAGCAGGCAAAGAATGCCGAGGATTCTCATCCGTTGAAGCCTCGCTGATAGGTTGTACTCATTTCTCAAGAACCAATGAGATCAAATGTGGGAGCTGGCTTGCCTGCGATAGCGGTCTTTCAGTTAAAACAGCGGTGACTGATACACCGCTATCGCAGGCAAGCCAGCTCCCACCTTTTTGATTCGGTTGTGTCAGGGAAATCTCTACAGGATATTCGAGTAATCCGCCTCGATCCGGTCCAGGCTCAGGTGGTTGAGGAAGTTGGAGAAGCACATCCACGCCGCCAGGGCGTTCATGTCGCGAAACTGCTCGGGCAGGTACTTGGGTGGCACCACCAGGCCTTCGTCGACCAGTTGGCGCAAGGTGCGCATGTCTTCCAGGGTGGTCTTGCCGCAGAACAGCAGAGGCACTTGTTCCAACTTACCTTTGCGCACGGCCAACTGGATGTAGTTGTAAACCATGATAAAGCCCTTGAGGTAGGACAAATCCTTGGTAAACGGCAGACCGGTCGGCGTCGAACCACGGAACACGCGGCTGGCATTGCCGTAGCTTTCGGCCATCTCAAAGCCTTGCTCGCGGAAGAACTCGAATACCTGCAGGAAGTCGGCGCCCTCTTCGACCATATGGATGGCACGGGTGCGGTTGGTCAGTTTGCGCAGGCGACTGGGGTAGGAGGCAAAGGTGATGATCTCCATCAGAATCGCCAGGCCTTCCTGGGTCACCGTTGACGAGGGCGGCCCTTTGGACAGAAAGGTGCAGATCGGCTGGTTCTGGCCATTGAGCGTGGTGCCGACGTGCACCAGGCCTTCGTGCACTTCCAGCGCGCGCACATCACGCTCGTTGAACATCGCGTCGGCGCGGATCTTGATGTAGTCGGCGCCCGCCGCCGCATCGGCGACGATACCGTCGGACTCGAAGACGCGGATGGTCTCTTCGGCCTCACCGAACACCTTATTCAAACGGGTTTGCAGCAAGGCCACGGCATGCTTGGCCGTGAGCGTCTTGGCTTCGTCCTTGAGGTCGCCACGGCCGTCGATCTGGTTGAGGTAGTCAGACATCATCAGGCCCAGGTCGGCCAGCGTCGGGTCACCGGCGTGGAACGCGTCCGAGGCGGCGCCGTAGAGTTCCTGGGAAATCAGGCCGAAGTCCTCGGTGCCCCGCGCTTCGAGCATGCGCACCACCATGCGGTACTCGCGGCACATGCGGCGCATGATCTGCCCCACCGGGCTGAACTGGCCGAGGCGGCGGGTGATGTCGCGCTCGATGTTCTGGAACTCCAGCTTCACCGCGCTGGAGTCAAACGACAGCGGCCGGCCCAGGTAGTAATCGCGGTCCACGGCCGGCATGGCCTTGCCCTTGGCCTTGAGAAACCCCTGGCGAATGTTCTCGTCCCACTTCACGGCGTCGAGGACGCGAATCGGTGTTTGTGCCAGCACAATGCGATCGGACAAGGTGCGTATCGTCTGCTGGTAATCGTCCACCCGGTGCTTCCTCTTTAAACGTTATTTGCCCGCGCGCCGGTAGCGCACGGCTTCAACGAACACATCGGCATTGGCCGGGTCATCCAGATAGGCAAATACCTGGTCCATGGGGCTGTCGACCCGCACGCCGTCACCTTCGACGGTTTCCACGGTGCTGCCGCGCAAAGCATTTTGGCCTATGGCTTGATGGATCTGCTCAAGGTCGAGGTTGTAGACCACCAATTCACGCGTTTTGTCGCCCTTACCTTCAAAGTCAAAACCGGCCAGGAAGTAATTGCCACCCAAGGCCGCCGGCAACGGCGCAGAAAGGTACCAGCGGTTGCCATGGCGCGACACCGTAAACAGGTACTCATCACGCTGGCCCGGCTTGGCTTTAGGGTAGCTCACGGCCTTGTAATGCTGCTGATCGACACGGGTGATCTGCAGATTCAGCGGTTCGCCCCAGGCGTTTTTACTTGACCAGTGGCCGAGCAAGGCGTCGGGCGCGGCTTCACTGGCCGGCAGCGGGTCCTTGAAGGTGACCAGGCAACCGCTGAGCAGCAGGAACGACAAGGCGATTGCAATGACACGCCAGGCTTTCATTGGGCACCCCATCAAGTGTGGGAGCTGGCTCCCACATAAAGCAGATTGCGCACGGGGCTAGACCGAGGCCAACACCAAATGCATGTAACGCTTGAGAATCTCAAGCATCTCTTCACCCGTCAGAGGCTCAGGGCCGCCGAGCAGGCCCTGATATTCCATCCGACCGATTATCGCCGTCAACACTCTGGCATCCTGTTGCGGCTCGCGGGAACCCAATACCTGGAAAAACTGCCCGGTGCCCTGCAACAGAATCTGCTGGTGCGAGCGCACCAGCTCAGCCAGGCGCGGGTTAAGCAAGGCTTCCTGGCGAAAGGCCTGTTCGGCCATCAAGTGTTCGCGGCGATTGGTCAGTTGGCGCATCACGTAGTCGGCGGTCAGCCGTGCAATGTCATCGGCCAGTTGTGAGCGTGACTGCGGGCTGCCATCGCCATAGGCGACCATCTCGCGCAGCAGGCCTTCATTGCGCACCCACAGCTTGCCCATGAAGGCAGCGCTGCGCTCCACGTATTGGGCGAAGGTATCGGTGAGCAGGTCATCAATGTCCTTGAAGTAATAGGTGGTGGCCGACAACGGCACGCCGGCCTCTGCTGCCACCGCGCGATGGCGCACACCGCGTACCCCATCACGCACGACGATGCGCATGGCCGCATCGAGAATGTCTTGCCGGCGTTGCTCGCTGCCTCGACGGCTGGCCTTGCGGCCCTGGTACTGGACACTATCAGCCACGGCAGCAGCAATGCCGGCGGCGCCTTCTTGAGCCATTACGCGGTTCACGACAGATCTTCCTTTAATGAGTTATGCGGAGCGTCACGGGCTGCATTCCTGTGCAGAGCGTGGGAACGCTCAGCGCGTGCCTCTTGGCGCCGTTCTGCTGACGGCTGAATTCGTCACACAAAAAAGCCGCCTTATAAAAGGCGGCTTCGGATTTCGCTACGGTTACGCTTGTGGCCGCATGTGCGGGAACAAGATCACATCGCGGATCGACGGCGAGTTGGTCAACAACATCACCAACCGGTCGATACCGATACCTTCACCGGCGGTCGGCGGCATGCCGTATTCCAGGGCGCGAACGAAGTCGGCGTCGTAGTGCATCGCCTCGTCGTCACCGGCGTCCTTGTCGGCCACCTGGGCCATGAAGCGTTCGGCCTGGTCTTCTGCATCATTAAGCTCGGAGTAGGCGTTGGCGATTTCACGGCCGCCAATGAACAGCTCGAAACGGTCGGTGACGTTCGGGTTGTCATCGTTGCGACGTGCCAGCGGCGACACTTCGAACGGGTACTGGGTAATGAAGTGCGGCTGTTCCAGCTTGTGCTCCACCAGCTCTTCGAAAATCATCACCTGCAGTTTGCCCAGGCCTTCGAAGCCCAGCACCTTGGCGCCAGCTTTCTTGGCGATGGCGCGGGCCTTGTCGATGTCGGTCAGGTCGTCAGCGGTCAGCTCAGGGTTGTACTTGAGGATCGAGTCGAACACCGACAGACGCACGAACGGCTCGCCGAAGTGGAACACCTTGTCGCCGTACGGCACGTCAGTGCTGCCCAGCACCAGCTGCGCCAGCTCGCGGAAGAGTTCTTCGGTGAGGTCCATGTTGTCTTCGTAGTCGGCGTAGGCCTGGTAGAACTCCAACATGGTGAATTCAGGGTTGTGACGGGTCGAGACGCCTTCGTTACGGAAGTTGCGGTTGATCTCGAACACTTTCTCGAAGCCGCCAACCACCAGGCGCTTGAGGTACAGCTCCGGCGCGATACGCAGGAACATTTCCAGGTCCAGCGCGTTGTGGTGGGTTTCGAATGGTTTGGCTGCGGCACCACCGGGGATGGTTTGCAGCATCGGCGTTTCCACTTCGAGGAAGTCACGCGCCATCAGGAAGCTGCGGATGTGCGCAATCACTTGCGAACGCACGCGGAAGGTCTGGCGCACGTCTTCGTTGACGATCAGGTCGACGTAGCGCTGGCGATAGCGCTGCTCGGTGTCGGTCAGGCCGTGGTGCTTGTCCGGCAGCGGGCGCAGCGACTTGGTCAGCAGGCGCACGCTGGTCATTTCAACGTAAAGGTCGCCCTTGCCGGAGCGCGCCAGGGTGCCTTCGGCGGCAATGATGTCGCCCATGTCCCAGGTTTTCACCGAGGCCAGGGTTTCTTCAGGCAGGGTTTTACGGTTGACGTACACCTGAATGCGACCGGTCATGTCCTGGATCACCATGAACGAGCCACGGTTAAGCATGATGCGACCCGCCACCTTGACCGGGATTGCAGCCTCTGCCAGCTCTTCCTTGGTCTTGTCCGCGTACTGTTTCTGCAAGGCATCGCAGTAGTTGTCACGGCGAAAGTCGTTCGGGAAGGCATTACCCTTGGCGCGCTCGGCAGCAAGCTTTTCCTTGCGCAGGGCGATCAGGGAGTTTTCTTCCTGTTGCAGGGCTTGCGGGTCGAGTTGTTGGTCGCTCATGTCTTTTGAAATTCCATCACAGGTTCGTTGCCCCCACCGGTGGCAGGGGACTTAAGGTCTTGGCTGACGGTTTACAGCCCCGATTTCAAGCTGGCTTCCAGGTATTCGTCGATATCACCGTCGAGCACCTTGTCGCAATCGCTGCGTTCGATGTTAGTGCGCAGATCCTTGATCCGCGATGCATCAAGCACATACGAACGGATCTGGTGGCCCCAGCCGATATCCGACTTGGTGTCTTCCAGCGCCTGGGAAGCGGCGTTGCGCTTCTGCATTTCCTGCTCGTACAACTTGGCCCGCAGCATTTTCATGGCGGTGTCCTTGTTGGCGTGCTGGGAACGTTCGTTCTGGCAGCTGACCACGGTGTTGGTCGGTACGTGGGTAATACGCACGGCCGAGTCGGTGGTGTTTACGTGCTGGCCACCGGCACCGGAGGAGCGGTAGGTGTCGATCCGCAGGTCGGCCGGGTTGATCTCGATTTCCACCTTGTCGTCGATCTCTGGCGAGACGAAAACGGCGGAGAACGAGGTATGGCGGCGGTTGCCGGAGTCGAACGGGCTCTTGCGCACCAGGCGGTGTACGCCGATCTCGGTCCGCAGCCAGCCAAAGGCGTATTCGCCCTTGATGTGCACGGTCGCGCCTTTGATACCGGCGACTTCACCGGCCGACAGTTCCATGATGGTAGCGTCGAAACCGCGTTTATCCGCCCAGCGCAGGTACATGCGCAGCAGGATGTTGGCCCAGTCCTGGGCCTCGGTGCCGCCGGAACCGGCCTGGATGTCCAGGTAGGCGTTGTTCGGGTCCATTTCGTGGCTGAACATGCGGCGGAATTCAAGCTTGGCGAGGTTTTCCTCGAGACGGGCCAGCTCGGCGACGACATCGCCCACTGCGCCTTCGTCGTTTTCTTCGACGGCCATGTCCAGCAGGTCGCGGCAATCGCCCAGACCGGTGTTCAACTCGTCGAGGGTGTCGACGATCTGCGCCAGCGCAGCACGCTCGCGGCCCAGTTCCTGGGCGTATTCAGGTTTGTTCCAGACAGCCGGATCTTCAAGCTCGCGATTGACTTCGGTCAGACGCTCATGCTTTTGATCGTAGTCAAAGATACCCCCGAATAGTTTCGGAGCGCTCGGACAGGTCCTTGATGGTGTTAAGGATCGGGTTGATTTCCATGGCGGGCAGCACTCGTTGGCGAACTTTTGAAAGCCGACGAGTATAACGACAAACCGGCGCTAACGGCAGCCCGCTTGGCGAAAAGGCGGGGTTGTTGACGATCTCCAGAACGATTGAGATCAAATGTGGGAGCTGGCTTGCCTGCGATAGCGGTGTATCAGGTACAGATGTGGTAACTGACAGGCCGCTATCGCAGGCAAGCCAGCTCCCACAAGGGTTCGGCGGTGTTCTGCTTACTCGATACCGACCTGATTGCGCCCGTTATGCTTGGCCGTGTACAACCCCTTGTCCGCCGCCATGATCAACTGCCGACAATCCGTACCCTGCAACGGCGTCATGGTCGACAGGCCGATGCTGATAGTCAGGCTCGCCCCTTCTGCCGGGGCAATGTGCGGGATCTTCAGCCCCGCAACCGCCATGCGCAGCTTCTCGGCCACCAGGCGCGCACCGCCCGGCGAGGTATTGGGCAGCACCAACGCAAACTCTTCACCGCCGTACCGCGCCGGCAAGTCCGAAGGTCGGCTGCTGGCTTCACGGATGCTCGCGGCGACTTTGCGCAGGGCTTCATCACCTTCGACGTGGCCAAAGCTGTCGTTGTAGGTCTTGAAGAAGTCCACATCGATCATCAACAACGACAGCTGGGTCTGGTCACGCATGGCACGGCGCCATTCCAGCTCCAGGTATTCGTCAAAGTGGCGGCGGTTGGACAGCCCGGTGAGGCCATCGGAGTTCATCAGCCGCTGCAGCACCAGGTTAGTGTCCAGCAATTGCTGCTGGCTCACACGCAGCGCGCGATAAGCCGCATCGCGCTGCAACAGCGTCATATACGAGCGCGAGTGATAGCGAATGCGCGCCACCAGCTCGATGTTATCCGGCAGCTTGACCAGGTAATCATTGGCCCCGGCCGAAAACGCCGCGCTCTTGATCAGCGGGTCTTCCTTGGTCGAAAGCACAATTATCGGGATATTCGCCGTGGCCGGGTGGTTGCGGTATTCGCGCACCAGTGTCAGGCCATCAAGACCGGGCATCACCAGGTCTTGCAGGATCACCGTCGGTTTGATGCGGATCGCCTGGGCAATCGCCTGATGCGGGTCGGCGCAAAAGTGAAAGTCGATGTTTTCCTCGTGAGCCAGGCCGCGCCGCACAGCTTCGCCGATCATGGCCTGGTCGTCGACCAGCAACACCATGGCAGCGTTTTCGTCGGTCTTGATGTCGTCGATCTGTAAATCATTCATGTGCAGTCACCTGAATTACTTTCCTGCAAGCCGGCACTGCGAGAGGTCTTGATCATTTTGCAAATACCTCCAGCAATCGGGGCGCAATTCTGTCCAGTGGGCGGATTTCAACAGCAGCATCAATCGCCGCCGCCGCTTTTGGCATGCCATACACCGCACAGCTCTGCTGATCCTGGGCGATGGTCAAATAGCCTTGTTCACGCAGTATCTTGAGGCCCTGAGCCCCGTCGCGCCCCATGCCGGTCAGCAGTACGCCGACGGCATCACCATTCCAGTGGCTGGCGACGCTTTCGAAGAACACGTCGATGGAAGGCCGGTAAATCTCGTTCACAGGCTCCGCGGTATAGGCTAGCGTGCCATTTTTCAACAGGCGAATGTGGTGGTTGGTGCCAGCCAGCAGCACCACGCCGTTTTGAGGCGGTTCGCCCTCGCGTGCCAGGCGCACCGGCAGGCCGGAGGCGCTGCTCAGCCATTCGGCCATGCCGGCGGCAAACACCTGGTCCACATGCTGCACCAGCACAATGGCGGCGGGAAAGTCACGGGGCAAACCCTTGAGCAGGATTTCCAGGGCGGCCGGGCCGCCTGCAGAGGAACCAATCGCCACCAGCCTCTGACGTTTGCCAGTGGTGCGCGCTGGCGCGGTTTCGGCGCGTACACGACTGCCACGCTGGCCGATCAGCCAGCCAATATTGAGGATTTTGCGCAGCAACGGCGCCGCCGCATCCTTGGGGTTGCCCACGCCCAGCGCCGGAGTGTCCACCACATCCAGGGCGCCATGGCCCATGGCTTCAAACACGCGACTCATATTCGCTTGGCGGTCGACGGTCACCAGCAGAATAGCGCATGGGGTCTCGGCCATGATCTGCCGCGTGGCCTCCACGCCGTCCATCACCGGCATGATCAAGTCCATCAGGATCAGGTCCGGGGTCAATTCGGCGCAGCGCTGCACAGCTTCCAGGCCATTGCTGGCCACCCACACAACCTCGTGCGTCGGCTCTAAACTCAACGCGCGGCGCAAGGCCTCTACCGCCAGGGGCATGTCATTGACGATCGCAATCCTCATGCCCGGGCGCCTCCAATCAGCTCCATCACGGCATCCAGCAACGCATCGTCATGGAAACTGGCCTTAGCTAGATAATAGTCGGCGCCGGCGTCCAGTCCACGGCGCCGGTCTTCTTCGCGATCCTTGTACGACACCACCATCACCGGCAACGATTGCAGGCGATTATCACGGCGCAAGAGTGTGACCAATTCGATCCCGTCCATACGAGGCATATCAATGTCAGTGATCAGCAGGTCGAAGTCTTCGGAGCGCAGCGCGTTCCAGCCATCCATGCCATCGACCGCGACCGCCACTTCATAACCACGATTAAGCAACAATTTGCGTTGCAGCTCACGCACGGTGAGCGAATCGTCCACCACCAGCACGCGTTTGCGCGGCGCTTCGGTCGCCTGCTGGCTGCGCCGTGCGATACGTTCCAGGCGCCCGGTGTTGAGCAATTTATCCACCGAACGCAGCATGTCTTCGACGTCGACGATCAACACCACCGAGCCGTCGTCCAGCAAAGCACCGGCGGAAATATCCTGGATCTTGCCCAGGCGGTCATCCAGCGGCAATACCACCAGGGTGCGCTCACCGATAAAACGCTCCACCGCAATGCCATACACCGCATCGCGCTCGCGGATGACCACCACCTTCAAGGTTTCGTCATTGCTCTGCCCCGGCGGGCGCTGCAGCAATTGGCTGGCGGCCACCAGACCGACATGCCGGCCTTCGTGCCAGAAATGCTGGCGCCCTTCCAGTTGCACAATGTCATTCGGCGCCAGGTCGCACATGCGTTCGATGTGCGCCAGCGGGAAGGCATAGGCTTCCTCGCCGACCTCCACCACCAGGCTGCGCACCACCGACAGGGTCAACGGCACTTCCAGGTGGAAGCGGCTGCCCTGCCCCGCCGTCTGCTCCAGCACCACGGCGCCACGCAGTTGGCGGACCATGTGCTGCACCGCATCCAGGCCGACGCCGCGCCCGGACACCTCGGTGACCTTGTCGCGCAGGCTGAAACCCGGCAGGAACAGGAAAGTCAGCAGCTCTTCTTCACTCAAGCGCAGCGCGGTTTCCAGTGGTGACAGGTGCCGGTCGACGATGGTGCCACGTAGACGCTCCAGGTCGACGCCATTGCCGTCGTCGCTTAACTCCAGCACCAGCAAACCGGCTTGATGGGAGGCGCGCAGGCGGATCAGGCCTTCGGCGGGTTTGCCCGCCAACACCCGCTGCTCGGGCATTTCGATGCCGTGGTCGACGGCATTGCGCAATAAATGCGTGAGCGGCGCTTCGAGTTTTTCCAACACGTCGCGGTCGACCTGGGTCTTTTCACCCTCGATCTCCAGGCGCACCTGCTTGCCGAGGCTGCGGCCAAGGTCACGCACCATGCGCACCTGGCCGGCGAGCACATCGGCAAACGGTCGCATGCGGCAGGCCAGCGCGGTGTCATAAAGCACCTGGGCACGCTGCCCGGCCTGCCAGCCGAACTCATCCAGCTCGGCGGTTTTATCCGCCAGCAACGCCTGGGCTTCACTCAACAGGCGGCGTGTGTCGGCCAGGGCTTCCTGGGCTTCCAGGCTCAAGTTCATGGCCTTGAGTTGGCCATCGAGCGTGTCCAAGGCCCGCGCGCTGTTGCTTTGAATGCGCTTGAGGCGCTGCAGGCTCACCAGGTAAGGCTTGAGCCGCTGGGTCTCCACCAAAGATTTACTCGACAGGTCGAGCAGGCTGTTCAAGCGCTCGGCGGTGACGCGCAGCACGCGCTCCCCGCCTTCGGTCAGGCGTTTGTTCGGGCGCGGCAGGTCAGTGCTGACCGGCGGCACAGGCTCTGGCTCAGGCTCCGGCGGCAACGCTTCAATCACCGGCGCAGGTTCGGGAGCGGCGGGGGCTGGTGTGGCGTTGACAATCGGCTGCGAGGGATCCAGCAGGCGTTCCATCAGCGCTACATAGCCTTGAATGTCCGCTGGCCCGACATTATTGCCCGGCGTGGCGATGCGCATCAGCAGGTCGGTGCCCTGCAGCAAGGCGTCGATATGCTCAGGTTGCAGGTACAGGCGGTTTTCCTGGGCGCTGACCAGGCAGTCCTCCATCACATGGGCCACGCTGACCCCGGCGTCCACGCCGACAATCCGCGCCGCGCCCTTGAGCGAGTGCGCGGCGCGCATGCATGCCTCAAGCTGGTCAGCCTGGGTGGGGTTGCGTTCCAGGGCCAGCAGGCCCGCGCTCAATACCTGGGTCTGCGCATCGGCTTCCAGGCTGAACAGCTCCAGCAGCGAGGCATCGCGCATCTGGTCGGGGGTCATGTGAGGCTCCGGGTCACGGCAGACAACAATTGCGCCTCGTCCAGCCAACGCAGGCTGCGGCCTTTCCACTGCAACACGCCTTGGGTAAAGCGCGCGCTGGCCTGGGTGCCGGAAGCCGACGCGGCCTTCAAGGTGCGCTCATCGATGGCATGGATGCCGTCGACTTCATCTACCGGTACCACCACCGGGCCGTCCTGGGCAGCAATAATCAACATGCGCGGCATCACTCGCGCGCCGGTAGCGCCTGTGCTGGCCGGGTCCAGCCCCAGCAGTTCCACGAGTGACAGGCACGCCACCAGCGCACCGCGCACATTCGCAACGCCCAGTAATGCGCGGGAACGTTGGTGCGGCAACGAGTGAATCGGCTGCAGTGGCGCCACCTCCACCAGGCATCGCGTGGCAATGCCCAGCCACTCTTCACCCAGACGAAACATCAGGATCGAACGGGTGACGATGTCTTCGTCAACTTCCGCGGCTGCATACGCCTGTCGGTCGTCCTGCTGCAACGCATAACGGTCAAGCAGGCGCGTGGCGGCGGCGGAATACACCGAGCAGTTGCGGCAGTGGATATGTTCGGCGAGCAACGGGCAGGACTTGTCGCCATGGATGCCGATGCGGTTCCAGCAGTCGTCGATGGCTTGGGTGTCGGCCAGGGTCAGGTCCAGACCTGCGGTGTCGAGCGCATCAAGGTTATTCATCGTTTGGACTCACTGTCTGCACGCTCGCTACGCGCGGCGCGCGCCTGCAAGCGACGCGCGCCCGCACTGTCACCCTGGGACTCGAGCAATGCGGCCAAGTGCATCAAGGCCTGCGGGTGCTGCGGTTCCAGGTACAAGGCTTTGCGGTAATAACCCTGGGCTTCCAGGGCGCTGCCGGCCACGTCGCTGAGCAGCCCCAGCCAGTAAAACACCTGGGCTGCCGGCGGGTGGTTACTCAAATACTGTTCACACGCGGCACGGGCCTCAGCACTTTTGCCTTCGTTAGCCAACGTAGCGATGCGGCAGAGCAAATCGCCCGCATCGCTGTGCGGCGCCTTGATCGGCACCACTTGGGCACTCGCGGTGCTGAACGGGCGCGGCTTGGCAGGAATCGGTGCCGCGCTGCGCTGGGGGATGGGCAGGGGCACAAATACCGGTTCAGGCTTGACCGGCTCGGTATGCCGACTGAATGCAAAGGATTGCGGCACGCCAATCGAGCGCATGCCATGGCGCCCCAGCAGGCTGCCCTCGGCGGGGCCGATAAACAGCACGCCGTCCTCATGGGTCAGGCTCTTGAGCACATCGAACACTTGCTTCTGGGTGGGCTGGTCGAAGTAGATCAGCAGGTTGCGGCAGAACACAAAATCGTAGGTGGGCTCATTGGCCAGCAACGCCGGGTCGAGCAAATTGCCGACTTGCAGACGCACTTGTTCGCGCACCCGCTCGGCAATGTGGTAACCATCGGGCTGTTCGCTGAAGTGACGCTCGCGAAACTCGATATCGCCGCCGCGAAAGGAGTTCTTGCCATACACCCCACGCTTGGCGCGCTCCACCGACAATGGGCTGACGTCCAGCCCCAGCACTTTGAACTGGTGCGGCGCCAGCCCGGCATCGAGCAAGGCCATGGCAATCGAATAAGGCTCCTCGCCCGTGGAACACGGCAGGCTGAGAATGCGCAGGGCGCGCATCTGCTTGATCGCCGCCAGGCGCTCCCTGGCCAAACGCGCCAAGGTGGCAAAGGACTCGGGATAGCGGAAAAACCAGGTCTCGGGAACGATCACCGCTTCGATCAGCGCCTGCTGCTCATCCTGCGAACTCTGCAAATGCTGCCAGTAATCCTGCACGGTCTGCGCCTGCACGGCCTGGCTGCGCTGGCGCACCGCACGCTCAATGATTGCTTCGCCCACCGAAGCAACGTCCAGGCCAATACGGTCCTTCAAGAAGGCAAAAAAGCGTGGGTCGTTGCTCATAAGCTTAGCTCGCTGGCAAACAGCAAGGCGCGCACGTCGTCGGTGAGCAAGTCGGCCACGCCGATCCACTGCATCAAGCCCAACGCATCTTCACGCACCGGCCCCAGGTACGGCGCCTCGCGGTTATCCAGGCCATAAGGCTGGAACTCGGCCGGGTCGCAACGCAGGGTGTCGGTGGCCTGCTCCAGGACCAACCCCAGCCAGCGTGGCTCGATCCAAGGTTGCGGCTGGTAGTTGACCAGCACCAGCCGTGTGCTGGTGCGGGCCTGGGCCGGTTTGCCGAAGGTCAACGCACACAGGTCGACAACCGGCACCAGCGCGCCACGATGGGCAAAGATCCCCGCCACCCACAGCGGTGCATGGGCGATGGGTTTGAGTGGCAGGCGCGGTAGCACCTCGGCCACCTCCGTGGCTTTGAGGGCATAACGTTCGCCGCCGATGTGGAACACCAGAAACAACGCCTTTTTCGCTGCCGGGACGACGCCGCGTTTAGCCGCAAGGTCGCTCATCAGACTTTGAAACGCGACACGCCGCTGCGCAGACCGACCGCAACCTGGCTCAGTTCATCAATGGCAAAACTGGCCTGGCGCAGGGATTCCACGGTCTGGCTGCTGGCATCGCCCAGTTGCACCAGCGCATGGTTGATCTGTTCGGCGCCGGTAGCCTGGGCCTGCATGCCTTCGTTGACCATCAATACCCGCGGCGCCAAGGCCTGTACCTGATGGATGATCTGCGACAGCTGTTCGCCCACTTGCTGCACTTCGAACATGCCGCGACGCACTTCTTCGGAGAACTTGTCCATGCCCATCACGCCCGCTGACACTGCCGACTGGATCTCGCGCACCATCTGCTCGATGTCGTAGGTGGCCACGGCGGTCTGGTCGGCCAGACGGCGCACTTCGGTGGCCACCACGGCAAATCCGCGCCCGTATTCACCGGCCTTCTCGGCTTCAATGGCGGCGTTGAGCGACAGCAGGTTGGTCTGGTCGGCCACCTTGACGATGGTCACCACCACTTGGTTGATGTTGCCGGCCTTCTCATTGAGGATCGCCAGCTTGGCGTTCACAAGGTCAGCGGCGCCCATCACCGAGTGCATGGTTTCTTCCATACGCGCCAGGCCTTGCTGGCCGGAGCCGGCAGCGACCGACGCCTGGTCGGCGGCGGTGGACACTTCGGTCATGGTGCGCACCAAGTCCTTGGACGTGGCGGCAATTTCCCGCGATGTCGCGCCGATCTCGGTGGTGGTGGCGGCCGTTTCGGTGGCCGTGGCCTGTTGTTGCTTGGAGGTGGCGGCAATCTCGGTCACCGAGGTAGTCACCTGCACCGACGAACGCTGGGCCTGGGAAACCAGGGCGGTCAGCTCGGTCATCATATCGTTGAAGCCGGTTTCGACAGCGCCGAATTCGTCCTTGCGCTCAAGGTTCAAGCGCTTGCTCAGGTCGCCCGTGCGCATGGTTTCGAGGATTTCGACGATGCGATTCATCGGCGCCATGATCGCGCGCATCAGCAGCAGGCCGCACAGGCCCGCTGCGAGAATGGCCACGACCAACGATACGAACATGCTGACTTTGGCGGCGGCCACCGCTTCATCGATGGCGGCGGTGGCGTTATCGGCGACCTGTTTGTTTTCATTGATAATGTCATTGAGCTTCATGCGGCCTGCGGTCCAGGCGGGCGTGAGTTGCTCGTCGAACAGCTTTTGCGCCTCAACGCCGTTGTTAGCCTGATGGGCGTCCAGTACCAGGGCAAGAATCTTGTTGTAGTTCTGGTGGAGCTTTTCGAAGGCGTCGAACTCAGTGCGATCCTGATCAATATTGATCGTGCTCGCGTAACTGGCCATGTGCTGTTCCAAGCGTGCCTCAAACGACTTGTAGTCCTGTTTGTCAGCTTCCGAGATGCCCTGACTTCGGTGGGCACCGACCAATTCCTGGGTTTGCAGGTAGCTGTCGACCCAGGCGCTGCGGATCATCGAACTGAAAAATACCCCGGGTACGGCGTCATCCCGGACCGAGTTTTCGCTGACTTCAATCTTCAGCAGGCGCGAATACGAGACCACGACCATCAACAGCATGATCGCGATAATTACCGCAAAGCTCGCCAAAATCCTTTGGCGCAAGGTCCAGTTCTTCACAGTAATTCCTCGAAGGGCCGATCAAATGCCGAGGAGTATAGCTGAGCAGGTGCCCGCATTTATCAACAGGTTTTGATGTCGCGCTCACAGAACGCAAAAACACTGTGCAGTTGACGCAGAGCGTCACGGGCTGCGCTCCCACGCAGAGCGTGGGAGCGATCATTCAGGAGGTCAGGGCGTGGCTTGGCGTACCTGTTTTTCCAGCTCGGCCTTTAAGCCGGGTTCAAGTTTGAGCTGGCGCGCCAGCTCGTCCAGGTAAGCTTTTTCCATGAAGTTCTCTTCGTCCACCAGCATCACACTGGCGATGTACATCTCGGCGGCCATTTCCGGGGTGCTCGCTGCGCGCGCCACATCAGCGGGATCCAGAGGCTTGTTCAGCTCGGCGTGCAGCCAGCTTTGCAGTTCACGGTCGTTATCCAGCTTGGTGAATTCGCCTTCAATCAAAGCGCGCTCTCGCTCGTCTACATGCCCGTCGGCTTTGGCGGCGGCGACCAGCGCCTTGAGAATGCCCTGACTGTGTTGTTCGACCTGGGCCGGCGGCAGGCGGTCGATGGTTTGCGGCTCGCCTTGGGGTGCGCCGGCCTGCTGCGCCTGCCAGTTGCCGTAAGCCTTGTAGGCGATCACTCCGAGTGCTGCCAGCCCGCCATAGGTGAGCGCCTTGCCACCGAACTTGCGTGCCTTCTTGTTACCCAGCAGCAGCCCCATCGCGCCGGCCGCCAGGGCACCGCCACCCGCACCGCCAAGCAAACTGCCGAGCCCACCGCCGCCGAGCAAGCCGCCAAGGGCGCTTTTGTCGTCCGATTTGCGTTGCCCGCCCGCCTTGTTTTGCAACAGGTCCTGGCCGGATTTGAGCAACTGATCGAGCAATCCACGGGTATTCATGCGTAGCCTCCAGACACTTGGGTTCGTAGGACCAATAGGCTCCCAGCGTAAAACTAAGTGCCAAAAAGCCGCGATCTAGAGTGCTTCCAGATGTAACGCCGGCAGCGCGTATTTGAAACGTCTTGTTTCACATGCAACGCCATCATCCCGCCATCAATCAATTTTCCTTCTGCATCGAACCGCTTAAGCTATCCGGCGTCTGTTTATTGTCCGTTGCGTTTGGTCGAAGGCATGTCCGAACCGTTATTTATGATCCGTTACGTGCCAGGAACGGCGCGGGATTTGCTCACGACAGGTTGTCTCTATGCACCGCAGGAATTTGCTCAAAGCGTCCATGGCCATTGCGGCTTACACCGGCTTGTCGGCCAGTGGCCTGTTGGCCGCGCAGGCCTGGGCGGGAAACCGTGCCGCCGATGGCAAGGCTGTAGCGTTTGACTTCGAATCGCTCAAGGCCCAGGCCAGGCAGCTCGCCGCCAACGCGTATAAAGACACCAAACAGGTGCTGCCACCGACGCTGGCAACCATGACCCCGCAGAATTTCAATGCCATTGGCTACGACGGCAACCATTCGCTGTGGAAGGAGCTGAACGGCCAGCTCGACGTGCAGTTTTTCCACGTCGGCATGGGCTTCAAGACGCCAGTACGCATGCACAGCGTCGACCCCAAGACCCGCGAAGCCCGCGAGGTGCATTTCCGCCCGTCGCTGTTCAACTATGCCAAGACCACGGTGGACACCAAGCAGCTGACCGGCGACCTGGGTTTCTCCGGTTTCAAGCTGTTCAAGGCGCCGGAACTGGATCGCCATGACGTGCTGTCGTTTCTCGGCGCCAGTTACTTCCGTGCGGTGGACGCAACCGGCCAGTACGGCCTCTCCGCACGCGGCCTGGCGATTGATACCTACGCGAAAAAACGCGAGGAATTCCCCGACTTCACGCAGTTCTGGTTCGAAACCCCGAGCAAGGACGCCACGCGTTTTGTGGTCTACGCCCTGCTCGACTCGCCGAGCGCCACCGGTGCCTACCGCTTTGACATCGACTGCCAGGCCAACCAAGTGGTGATGGCCATCGACGCGCATATCAATGCGCGCACCGCCATCGAGCAACTGGGCATCGCGCCGATGACCAGCATGTTCAGCTGCGGTACCCATGAACGCCGGATGTGCGACACCATCCACCCGCAAATCCACGACTCGGACCGTTTGGCCATGTGGCGTGGCAACGGCGAGTGGATCTGCCGTCCACTGAACAACCCGGCCAAGCTGCAGTTCAACGCTTTTGCCGACACCGACCCGAAAGGTTTCGGCCTGGTACAGACCGACCATGAGTTCGCCAGCTACCAGGACACTGTGGACTGGTACAGCAAGCGCCCTAGCCTGTGGGTGGAACCCACCACCGCCTGGGGCGAAGGCTCGATCGACCTGCTGGAAATCCCCACCACCGGCGAAACCCTGGACAACATCGTGGCCTTCTGGACCCCAAAAAAGCCCGTGGCCGCAGGCGAATCACTCAACTATGGCTACAAGCTGTACTGGAGCGCGCTGCCGCCGGTGAGCACACCGCTGGCGCAAGTGGATGCCACCCGTTCAGGCATGGGCGGTTTTACCGAAGGCTGGGCACCGGGCGAGCATTACCCCGAAGTGTGGGCGCGCCGCTTTGCCGTGGATTTCAAGGGCGGTGGTCTGGATCGCCTGCCGGCCGGCACCGGGATCGAGCCGGTGGTGACCTGCTCCCACGGGGAAGTCAAAGACTTCAGTGTGCTGGTGCTGGACAACATCAAGGGCTATCGCATTCTGTTCGACTGGTACCCGACCAGCGACAGTGTGGAACCGGTTGAACTGCGGCTGTTTATCCGCACCCAGGACCGCACCTTGAGTGAAACCTGGCTGTATCAGTACTTCCCGCCGGCACCGGACCAGCGTAAGTACAGCTGATACGCGCCAACAGAGCGCTCCCACGCTCCCGCGTGGGAGCGCATCCCGTGGTGATAGCAGGACGCGGAGCGTCCTGGGCTGCATTCCCACGCAGAGCGTGGGAACGAGCTTATGCCGTTAAAACCGCGACACGCTCTTCATTGCGCCAATCAAGTAGCGCATCGCCACCTGATCGTTTTCGGTCAGGGCGCGATACTGCGCCAGCAACTCCACCTCATCCGAACTCAACCTTCGCCCCCGCAAGGACATCCGGCGACTCCAAAAAGACGCCACCGCACCCGCTACGCCATAAGACTTGGTCATGGACCGTTACTCCTGATATCAGTCAATTACTCCTGGTGCCCATTCCCTACGCTCATGAAGCGCAATGGCTTCAAGGACAAACAGCCTGACTCCCTGGGCCAGAAATCACACTTACCCTAAGCGTAGAAACAATCTCGTCACGTGTGGGATTTTTTTAGAGTATTCACTTAAAAAATTACTTCGGTAACAAATACCTACAACCCTTTCTCACGCAGCGACCGCTAAAGGTGGATATCGAGAAGCTCTTGCGCATCAGCTGCGGATCAGGCATGCGTTAAACGCGGGCAACAAAAAACCCACCGAGTCGGGTGGGTTTATTGCAGGCAGACGCGGGTTCAATCCCTCAGGTCAGACTCGTGAATCGGCTGATCACGGTGAGTCGCCCGCTGGTACTGCGCGGGCCAGATGGCTTTGCGCCCACCCAAGTCATCGTCGGCATGCAGCGGCCAGTAAGGGTCACGCAACAGCTCACGGGCGAGGAAGATGATGTCGGCCTGGCAGGTGCGCAGTATGTGTTCAGCCTGGGCCGGTTCGGTAATCATACCCACCGTGCCGGTGGCGATACCCGACTCTTTGCGCACGCGCTCGGCAAACCGCGTCTGGTAGCCCGGGCCGGTGGGAATCTCGGCGTTGGCGGCGGTGCCACCGGAGGACACGTCGATCAGGTCCACGCCGAGTTCTTTGAGGCGGCGCGCCAGCTCTACGGTTTCATCGGGGTTCCAGCCGTCTTCGACCCAATCGGTGGCCGATACCCGCACAAACAGCGGCAGCTCCTGGGGCCAGACGGCGCGCACGGCGGTGGTCACTTCGAGCACCAGGCGGATACGGTTTTCAAACGAGCCGCCGTAGTGGTCCTGGCGCTGGTTGCTGATCGGCGAGAGGAATTGATGCAACAGGTAACCGTGGGCAGCGTGGATCTCCACCACTTCGAAACCGGCGGTCAGCGCGCGTTTGGCGGCGGCGACAAAGTCGGCAATCACCTGCTGGATCTGCCCTTCATCCAGTGGCCTGGGTTGCGTGTGGTTCGGGTCAAAGGCAATCGGCGAAGGGCCCACCGGCACCCAGCCGCCCTCCTCCGGCTTGACGCTGCCGTGCTTGCCGATCCACGGCCGATGGGTGCTGGCCTTGCGCCCGGCATGTGCCAGCTGGATGCCCGCCACCGCGCCTTGAGCAGCAATAAAGCGGGTGATGCGCTGCAGCGGTTCGATCTGCGCGTCGTTCCACAGGCCCAGGTCCTGGGCGGTGATGCGGCCATCGGCGGTGACGGCGGTGGCTTCGGTAAAAATCAGCCCGGCACCACCGACGGCGCGGCTGCCCAGGTGCACCAGGTGCCAGTCATTGGCCAGGCCATCGTCGGACGAGTATTGGCACATCGGCGAGACGGCGATGCGGTTGAGCAAGGTCAATTGACGGAGGGTGTAGGGTTCGAGCAGCTGACTCATGGCGCACCTCTTCTGGGTTCTGTGGGCACTATTCAAACAGTGCTTAGAGCCTAGTCGACAACGGTGGATTGCACAGGGTTCAGAAAGGAAAGCGGGAGCCGAATGCCGGCTCCCGTGTTGCAAAAGATTACATCTCGACCTGGGTGCCCAGCTCGATCACCCGGTTTACCGGGAGTTTGAAGAAGCGCAGGTTGCCGTTGGCGTTTTTCAACATGAACGCAAACAAGCTCTCACGCCAACGGGCCATGCCCTTGATGCGCGAGGCGATCACCGTTTCACGGCTGAGGAAGTAGGTGGTGCGCATCGGGCTGAAATCCAGATCGTCCAGGTGGCACAGCTTCAGGGCTTCGGGCACGTCCGGCTCATCGGTAAAGCCAAAATGCAGGATCACCCGGAAGAAGCCTTCGCCGTAGGCGTCCACCTCAAAGCGCCGCGAGGCAGGCACACGCGGAATGTCTTCGTAGACCACCGTGAGCATCACCACTTGCTCATGCAACACCTGGTTATGCAGCAGGTTGTGCAACAGCGCGTGGGGCACGGCATCGGGCCGCGCGGTGAGGAACACCGCAGTGCCCTGCACGCGATGAGGCGGTTGCACGCGGATACTGCTGATAAAGATCGGCAACGGCAGCCCGCCTTCGTCGAGGCGGTCCATCAACAGTTCCTTGCCGCGCTTCCAGGTGGTCATCAGCACAAACAGCACAATCCCCGCCAACACCGGGAAGGCACCGCCCTGCACAATCTTTGGCACGTTGGCGGCGAAGAACAGGCCGTCCACCAACAGGAAGCCGATCAGCACCGGAATCGCCAGCACCGGCGGCCACTTCCAGAGCAGCAGCATCACCGCCGACACCAGGATGCTGGTAATCAACATGGTGCCGGTGACTGCCACGCCGTAGGCGGAGGCCAGGGCATTGGAGGATTCGAAGCCGAGCACCAGCAGGATCACGCCGACCATCAGCGACCAGTTCACCGCGCCGATGTAGATCTGGCCTTGCTCGGCGCTGGAGGTGTGCTGGATATGCATGCGCGGGATGTAACCCAACTGGATCGCCTGACGCGTCAGCGAGAACGCGCCGGAAATCACCGCCTGGGATGCAATCACGGTGGCCAGGGTCGACAGCGCGACCAATGGCACCAAGGCCCATTCCGGCGCGAGCAAGTAGAACGGGTTGCGCGCCGCTTCGGGGTTTTCCAGCAGCAACGCGCCCTGGCCGAAGTAATTGAGCACCAGCGCCGGCAGCACCAGGGCGAACCAGGCGCGGGCGATCGGCTTGCGGCCGAAGTGGCCCATGTCGGCGTACAGCGCTTCGGCACCGGTCAAGGCCAGCACCACGGCGCCAAGAATCGCGACGCCCATGCCCGGATGGGACACAAAGAAACGCACGCCCCACACGGGGTTCAGCGCATTGAGCACCTCGGGATGTTGCAGGATGCCGTGCACGCCAAGACCGCCCAGCACCAGGAACCACACCACCATCACCGGCCCGAACAGCTTGCCGATGCGGTCAGTGCCGTGTTTCTGGATCAGGAACAGCCCCACCAGCACCACCAGCGACAGCGGCACCACCCAACGTTCAATCCCGTCAAAGGCCAGTTCCAGGCCTTCAACCGCCGACAATACCGAGATCGCCGGGGTAATCATGCTGTCGCCGTAGAACAGCGCCGCACCGATCAAGCCGAGGATCACCAGCACCGAACGCAACTTGGGGTACGGCGACGCCGCCCGTCGCGCCAGCGCCGTCAGGGCCATGATGCCGCCTTCGCCCTGGTTGTCCGCGCGCAGGATAAACAGCACGTACTTGATCGACACGACCCACACCAGCGACCAGAAAATCAGCGCCAGAATGCCAAAGACCCCGTCGTGATTGACTTGAACCCCATAACCACCGGTAAACACTTCTTTAAGGGTATAGAGCGGGCTGGTACCGATATCGCCGTAAACCACCCCGACCGCCGCCACCAGCATGCCAATCGGCTTTGCATTGGAATGCTCGGCACCTGCTGCCTGACTATTTGCCTGACCCATCAACCACTCCTGCCCTTTGACCTGAGGTCTTTTATAAACAACGCGCCTAAGCTGACCCTAGCATGCGCTGTTTTACTTCTCGTAACAGACGTTTTATTGACCCCGGGGTTTCACCCGTGCGCAACGGCGCGAAGCATAGCGCAAAGGTTGATGATTAGTTGACGACTGACTGAGCACTCACGCGCCCTGCTCGGCGTCGAGAAAGACGCCGAGTCAAAGGACGCTCTACAAACCTGTAGCTCATGTACCCAGCAGCAATCACCACCGGCAGGGATATCGCCCAGAACACCACAGAGGCCATAAGCCCACCTTCAGCACTGCCAAAGGCCACCCAGAGTCGACCGCACACGCTCAGCGTAAGGATATGCGACAGATACAGTGAGTAGGACATGTCACCCAATGACGTGAGAACGCCGGGCACCCGCCATTGAGACTTGAACTCCTGGAGCGCCAAGGCCAGTAACAATAAGGTGTAGCCACCGCCCACGATCAGTGCGCGTTGCAGAGAGATGGACTGGATGACATCCGACCCATCGACGGTTCCCGATACCAGCGCATAAGCCAGCAGGCCCACACCAACCAGGCCGACCAGAGCGCCAGACAAGCGCCACTGGAATGCCCCACCGACCACCTTTAAATACAGCAGGCCGGCCAGCGCGCCGAAGATGAACTCAATGGAAAATTCGTGCTTGATTACCCGTAGATAGGGATTGGCCGGGCTCGTATACAGCACCGAGGCAGCAAAGATGGCGCAAAGCCATGCAACGAATACCAACGGCATCCACCGTCGTGGCAGCAGCAAAATGAGCGCGAACACCAGGTAAAACCAGACTTCGTGGATCAACGACCAGGCAACCATGACCAGTGGCAGATTAGCGTCCGGCAACAACAGGAACGAACTCAGCAGACTGACTTCGCCCGCCTGGGAGCTGTTGACCATACCGGGCTTGAGCAGGAACACCAGCATCACCGCGAAAAAATACACCCAATACACCGGATAGATGCGTAAGAAGCGGCCTTTAAGGAAACCGAGCACTTCACCCCGCGCACCGAACGTATTGGCCGACGCCAGCACCATGACGAAGCCGCTGATAACAAAGAACAAATCCACACCGGTTTGCCCAAACACGAACATGTCCGGTAGCCAGGTAGCGCCAGCAACGTACTTTGCATTGATAAAAAGTGAGTGAAAGGCAATGACTGCGAGCGCAGCCAGACCCCTGGCCGCCTGCAATGCGGAAATTTTGTGCACGGGATTAGGTCCTTGACGTAAGTGCTATTGAGCGCGCGCATAGTGAGAGCAGCACTAATCGTTTGCAAGCTACGCAGTGGCAGCCAGGATCGCGCGGGCGCTCCATCAGGTAAGCGCGCTCGACGACTTCGAGCCTCAGGCCATTAAAGACTTTGAAAACCGCCACTGTTCGGATAGCCTCTTTTCGCCCTGCATTTGCAGCATTAAAACGTAAAAACCCACCGTGCTGAGGACCGTCATGCACAAAATTTTTAACGGAAACTATATGACATGCGGAGCACTGCGTGATTAATCGCGACAACTCATTTGATGCAATAAGGCACCTCGCGGCACTGGCGGTATTGGTCAGTCACCATTACGCCCTCGCGGGTCTGCAAGAACCTATTTTGCAAGGCTATACCTCGTTAGGCGCGATTGCAGTACTGGCCTTCTTTGCCATTTCCGGTTTCCTGATTACTCAAAGCTTTTTAAACACACCTCGTTTTTCACATTACATGGCGAAACGAATAGCGCGAATTTTCCCTGCTTTAATCGCATGTGCCTTTGTCATGGTTTACATCTTCGGCACGGCGTTCAGCCATAAAGGCGGCTTTAATTTTGCGTTCAGCCTGGAAGCATTAACCGACTTTTTGAAGGTGTCGGCTTTTGGTCGCGCAGACATAGGTGACATTACCTGCGGCTTTATATTCAAGGACTCGTTTAACGGTAGCTTGTGGACGCTAAAAATTGAATTCGGCTTCTATATCGCGCTCGCATTGGCGCTGATGGTTTTACGTAAAGCGGCCGTACCGTTGATTATGACGATGGCTTTTTGTATAACGACCTATCTTTGCACCCAGTCGACACACCCACTGGCGCCGAAGCTTTTAGTGTACTCCACCGTCGGAATTGCTTTCTTTGTAGGTGCTTCGTTACATTTTTATCGGCATGTGTTCAGCAGCTCGAAAGCAAAGATAATGACTGGCGTACTGTCGGCGGCACTTATTCTGGTCTCGCTAAATACCCCATTTGTTATGGTGCTTGCGAGCATCGGCGTCAGTCTTTTGGTCTTGTCAGTAGGGGCGCTTTACAAAGATCGAATTATTAAATCTCGATTTGATATTTCCTATGGGATGTATCTTTATGCATTCCCTGTGCAACAGCTCATGATTAACACCACCGACCTGGGTTTTTACGCTTCAATGCTGGCGACCCTTGTAGTGGTCGTTATGCTTGCCACACTGTCGTGGCTGTTGATTGAAAAGCCGGCGTTAAATTACGTGCACAGAAATACCCTTAGCCGAGTCCGCGCACAAGCCGACGTGGCACAGGTTCAGCGGTAGCGAGTGGGCCAGGATTGCAGTCAGATCTTGGCAAAACACCCACTGCGGGCGGCTGACAACCATGCCGCACTCGTCGCATTTCCCTGCATAAAGCTGGTCAATCGCGCTGCCCGCCGATAGAATTGCGCACTTTTTGATCAGAGGCGCACCAAGCGCCCGTCTACCGCCATGTCGTGCCCGACTGGCGGCGTCATTCAATACCGAGGTTAGACATGTCCACCACCATCGCAAAAGCCAACCCAAAGGTCGGCTTTGTATCCCTGGGTTGCCCGAAGGCTCTCGTTGACTCCGAGCGCATCCTCACGCAACTGCGTATGGAAGGCTATGACGTCGTGTCCACTTATCAGGACGCCGACGTGGTGGTGGTCAACACCTGCGGCTTCATCGACTCGGCCAAGGCTGAATCGCTGGAAGTGATCGGCGAAGCCATCAAGGAAAACGGCAAGGTCATCGTCACCGGCTGCATGGGCGTGGAAGAAGGCAATATCCGCAACGTGCACCCAAGCGTGCTGGCGGTAACCGGCCCGCAGCAGTACGAGCAGGTGGTCAACGCCGTGCACGACGTGGTGCCGCCGCGTCAGGACCACAACCCGCTGATCGACCTGGTGCCGCCGCAAGGCATCAAGCTGACGCCGCGCCACTACGCGTACCTGAAGATTTCCGAAGGCTGCAACCACAGCTGCAGCTTCTGCATCATCCCGTCGATGCGCGGCAAGCTGGTCAGCCGCCCGGTGGGTGATGTATTGGACGAAGCCCAGCGCCTGGTCAAATCCGGCGTGAAAGAGCTGTTGGTGATCTCCCAGGACACCAGCGCCTACGGCGTCGACGTGAAATACCGCACCGGCTTCTGGAACGGCGCGCCGGTGAAAACCCGCATGACCGAACTGTGCGAAGCCTTGAGCAGCCTGGGCGTGTGGGTGCGCCTGCACTACGTTTACCCGTACCCGCACGTGGACGAGCTGATCCCGTTGATGGCCGCCGGCAAGATCCTGCCGTACCTGGACATTCCGTTCCAGCACGCCAGCCCGAAAATCCTCAAGGCCATGAAACGCCCGGCCTTCGAAGACAAGACCCTGGCGCGCATCAAGAACTGGCGCGAGATCTGCCCGGAGCTGATCATCCGTTCGACCTTCATCGTCGGCTTCCCTGGCGAAACCGAAGAAGACTTCCAGTACCTGCTGGACTGGCTGACCGAAGCGCAGCTGGATCGCGTCGGTTGCTTCCAGTACTCGCCGGTCGAAGGTGCCCCGGCCAACCTGCTGGATGCGGCCATCGTGCCGGACGACGTCAAGCAGGACCGCTGGGAGCGCTTCATGGCGCATCAGCAGGCCATCAGCTCCGCACGCCTGCAACTGCGCATCGGCAAGGAAATCGAAGTACTGATCGACGAAGTCGACGAGCAAGGCGCAGTGGGCCGTTGCTTCTTCGATGCGCCGGAAATCGACGGTAACGTGTTTATCGACGATGCCAGCGGCTTGAAGCCGGGCGACAAGGTCTGGTGCACCGTGACGGATGCCGACGAGTACGACCTGTGGGCTGAAAAGCGCGACTAGCTCTGCGCACGCAAAGCGTCCGGCGAGGCATTCCCACGCAGAGCGTGGGAACGATCGGCGTTAAAAAATTGAAAAAGCCTCGTATCTGAACAAGATGCGGGGCTTTTTTGGGTCTATCGTTTGCCCATCAGCGCCGATCATCGGCAAGGGGCAGCGGGCATGCGTCAGCATTCGGTTATCCACACACCTAAAACCAGCGACTACCAGCAATTGGCGCAGATCTGGGAAGACTCCGTGCGAGCGACCCATGACTTTTTGCCGGACAGCTACATCGTACTGCTCAAGGAGCTGGTGCTGACGCGCTACCTGGACGCGGTGATGCTGATCTGCACCAAGGACGCGCGCCAGCGCATCACCGGGTTTGCCGGGGTGGCGGCGGGCAAGGTCGAGATGCTGTTTATCGACCCGCAACACCGTGGCCAGGGCTTGGGCCAGCAATTGCTGAGTTATGCGATCGAGCATCTGAATGCCGATGCGCTGGACGTCAACGAGCAAAACCCGCAGGCCCTGGGGTTTTACTTCAAGCAGGGCTTCGAGGTTGTCGGACGGGCGGAACATGATGGCTTGGGCCAGCCGTATCCGTTGCTGCATATGCGCTTGCGCCAACAGCAACGGCGCAGTGGCTGACACAACACAGCGCCAATGTGGGAGCGGGCTTGTGTGGGAGCTGGCTTGCCTGCGATGGCATCACCTCGATTCCAAATGCACGACCGAGGTGTCTGCATCGCGGGCAAGCCCGACTCCCACACAGGCCAGCGCCCACAAAAAGCCACTACGCTGAAATGGGTCCGGGATTAACCGCGCCCACACAGGTACAATAGCCGCCCCCTTTTGCTACGGCCCTTGTCATGACTGACCCCATACGCCTTTCCAAACGCCTTATCGAACTGGTCGGTTGCTCCCGTCGGGAGGCTGAGCTGTTTATCGAAGGCGGCTGGGTCTCGGTGGACGGTGAAGTGATCGATGAGCCGCAATTCAAGGTCACCACCCAGAAGGTCGAGCTGGACCCAGAGGCTAAAGCCACTGTGCCGGAACCGGTGACCATTCTGCTGCACGCCCCGGTGGGCGTGGATGTGGAAACAGCAATGGCCTCGATCAGCGCCGAGACGCTGTCCGAAGAGCACCGTTTCAGCAAGCGCCCGCTCAAGGGCCACTTCCTGCGCCTGACCGCCAGCGCCGATCTGCAGGCCAAGGCCAGCGGCCTGCTGGTGTTCACCCAGGACTGGAAGATTTTGCGCAAGTTGACCGCCGATGCCGCCAAGATCGAGCAGGAATACGTGGTTGAGGTCGAGGGTGACATGGTTGCCCATGGCCTCAACCGCCTGAACCACGGTTTGACCTACAAAGGCAAAGAGCTGCCGGCCGTCAAAGCCAGCTGGCAGAACGAAAACCGCCTGCGGTTTGCGCTGAAAAACCCGCAGCCGGGTGTAATTGCCCTGTTCTGTGAAGCGGTCGGCCTGAAAGTCATCGCCATCCGCCGCATCCGTATTGGCGGCGTGTCCATCGGCAAGGTGCCGGTCGGCCAATGGCGCTACCTGTCCGGCAAAGAGAAATTCTAAGCCGCTCCCCTTTTCCCGGCACCGGCAACTCTGCGCGGTGCCCTCAGTTGAATACCAGGATTGCCCACCATGATTCACAACGACGTATTGCGCAGCGTGCGCTACATGCTCGACATCAGCGACAACAAGATGGTCGAGATCATCAAGCTCGGCGGCATGGACGTCACCAAGGAAGACCTGCTGACCTACCTCAAGAAAGATGAGGAGGAAGGTTTTGTGTTCTGCCCGGACGACGTCATGGCGCACTTCCTTGATGGCCTGGTGATCTTCAAGCGTGGCAAGGACGAAAGCCGTCCGCCGCAGCCGATCGAAACCCCGGTGACCAACAACATCATCCTCAAGAAGCTGCGCGTGGCCTTCGAACTGAAGGAAGACGACATGCACGCCATCCTCAAGGCTGCTGAGTTCCCGGTGTCCAAGCCTGAGTTGAGCGCACTGTTCCGCAAGTTCGGCCACACCAACTACCGCACCTGTGGCGACCAGTTGCTGCGCAATTTCCTTAAGGGCCTGACCCTGCGGGTTCGTGCGTAAGCCATGAGCTACTCGGTCTCGCCCGTCGGCTTCGTGCGCTCCTGCTTCAAGGAGAAGTTCGCCATCCCGCGCCAGCCGCAGCTGGCCCCGGCCGCACGCGGCGTGCTGGAGCTGGTGGCGCCGTTCGATCAGGGCGAGGCGGTACAGGGCCTGGAGCAGGTCAGCCATGTGTGGCTGCTGTTTCTGTTCCACCAGGCCCTGGAAGACAAGCCGCGCCTCAAGGTGCGGCCGCCACGCCTGGGCGGCAATACCTCCATGGGCGTGTTCGCCACCCGCGCGACTCATCGCCCCAATGGCATTGGCCAATCGGTGGTGAAGCTGGATAAGGTCGAGCCGGGCCGCTTGTGGGTTTCCGGGATCGATTTGCTCGACGGCACGCCGGTGCTGGATATCAAGCCGTACGTGCCGTACGCGGACATCATTGACACCGCCACCAATGATATTGCCAGCAGTGCGCCGCAGCTGATTCCCGTGCAGTGGCTGAAGACGGCACTGCACCAGGCACAAGGCCATGCGCAGCGCCTTGATGAGCCGCTGGTGGCATTGATCGAGCAGTGTCTGGCCCAGGACCCACGGCCGGCGTATCAGACGCCAGGGCCTGAGCGTGAGTACGGCGCGCAGTTCTGGGATGTGGATGTGCGTTGGCACTATCCAGAGGCGGGTGTCATCTGTGTGCTGGAAGTGGTACCGGCCAAGTAAACGCCGAAACAACTGTGGGAGCCGCTCATGTGGGAGCTGGCTTGCCTGCGATAGCATCACCTCAGTTCAACTGAACGACCGAGGTGTCTGCATCGCAGGCAAGCCAGCTCCCACACAAGCCAGCTCCCACATTTTTTTGAGCAGTGTTTACTTCTCGACGAACGCGCGCTCGATCAGGTAATCACCCGGCTCACGCATACGTGGCGAAACTTTCAGGCCGAAGCTGTTCAGCACTTCGCTGGTCTCGTCCAACATGCTCGGGCTGCCGCACAGCATGGCGCGGTCGTCCTCGGGGTTGATCGGCGGCAGGCCGATGTCGCTGAACAGCTTGCCGCTGCGCATCAGGTCGGTCAGGCGGCCTTCGTTTTCGAACGGCTCGCGGGTCACCGTTGGGTAGTAGATCAACTTGTCACGCAGCGCCTCGCCGAAGAATTCGTTCTGCGGCAGGTGCTCGGTGATGAATTCGCGGTAGGCGACTTCATTGACGTAACGCACGCCGTGGCACAGGATCACTTTTTCGAAGCGCTCGTAGGTTTCCGGGTCCTGGATCACGCTCATGAACGGCGCCAGGCCGGTACCGGTGCTGAGCAGGTACAGGTGTTTGCCCGGCTTCAAATCGTCAAGCACCAGGGTGCCTGTCGGTTTTTTGCTGATGATGATCTCGTCGCCTTCCTTCAAGTGCTGCAATTGCGAAGTCAGCGGACCATCGGGCACCTTGATGCTGAAGAACTCCAGATGCTCTTCCCAGTTTGGGCTGGCAATGGAGTACGCGCGCATGAGTGGGCGGCCGTTGGGCTGTTGCAGGCCGATCATCACGAACTGACCATTCTCAAAGCGCAAGCCCGGATCGCGGGTGCACTTGAAGCTGAACAGCGTGTCGTTCCAGTGATGAACACTGAGGACACGTTCGTGGTTCATGTTGCTCATGTACGGGGAACTCCTGGAAATGGGTCTGCGCCAAAGATGAGATGCGCAATTGCACAGCATTCTAATGGCGGCGACAATATCTGTTAACTGGATTATTAAGATAAGGGTTATCGGTTATATCGATATGCGATTTACTCTACGTCAACTGCAAGTCTTCGTCGCCGTCGCCCAGCAGGAAAGCGTCTCACGCGCTGCTGGCCTTCTGGCCTTATCTCAATCCGCCGCCAGCACCTCAATCACCGAGCTGGAGCGTCAATCCAGCTGCCAATTATTCGACCGCGCAGGCAAGCGCTTGAGCCTCAATGCTCTCGGCCATCAGTTATTACCGCAGGCCGTTGCGCTGCTGGACCAGGCCAAGGAGATCGAAGACTTGCTCAACGGCAAGTCCGGCTTTGGTTCCCTGGCGGTCGGCGCCACCCTGACCATCGGCAATTACCTGGCGACCCTGCTGATTGGCAGCTTCATGCAGCAGCACCCCGAGAGCCAGGTGAAACTGCATGTGCAGAATACTGCCAATATCGTGCACCAAGTGGCGCATTACGAAATTGACCTGGGTCTAATCGAAGGCGACTGCAGCCACCCGGACATCGAGGTACAAACCTGGGTCGAGGATGAGTTGGTGGTGTTCTGTGCGCCGCAGCATCACTTGGCCAAGCGCGGTGTGGCGACGATGGAAGAGCTGACCCATGAAGCGTGGATCCTGCGCGAACAGGGCTCGGGCACGCGCTTGACCTTTGACCAGGCCATGCGCCATCACCGTAGCGCGCTGAATATCCGCCTCGAGCTTGAACACACCGAGGCGATCAAGCGTGCAGTGGAGTCAGGGTTGGGGATTGGCTGTATTTCCCGGCTGGCCCTGCGCGATGCGTTCCGCCGTGGCAGTTTGGTGCCGGTGGAAACCCCGGACCTGGACCTGGCCCGGCAGTTTTACTTCATCTGGCATAAACAGAAGTACCAGACCTCGGCGATGCGCGAGTTCCTGGAACTGTGCCGCGCCTTCACCGCCGGGGTTCAGCGCAGCGACGAGATCGTGCTGCCCAACATTGCCTGAGGCTTAGATCAGGATCACGGCCCACACCAGGGTAATCATGGTCAGCGCTACGAATTGCGCGGCGCTGCCCATGTCCTTGGCGTTTTTCGACAGCGGGTGGCGGTCGAGGGAAATCCGGTCGATAGCCGCTTCCACTGCCGAGTTGAGCAACTCAACGATCAAGGCCAGCAGGCAGACCGCGATGAGCAAGGCGCGCTCGACCCGACTGACGTGCAGGAAGAAGCTCAGCGGGATCAGGATCACGTTCAGCAACACCAACTGACGGAATGCCGCCTCGCCGGTGAAAGCTGCGCGCAGGCCATCCAGGGAATAGCCCCCTGCGTTGAAGATACGTTTGATACCGGTTTGACCCTTGAAAGGCGACATAGATGTAGGCAACTGAACCAAAGAAGTGGGGAAACTAGATCACGCAAAGTCAAAAAAGCGTGAATCGGGTACAGCTTAATGCTGCGAAATTGACTCAAGTTGTTGCAAGAGCAGCGCCGCCTGAGTGCGGGTACGCACGCCGAGCTTGCGAAAGATCGCCGTCACGTGGGCCTTGATGGTCGCTTCCGACACACTCAACTCATACGCAATCTGCTTGTTCAACAAGCCTTCGCAAACCATGGTCAGCACCCGAAATTGCTGGGGCGTCAGGCTGGCAAGGCCATCACGGGCGGCTTTGGCTTCGTCGGACACGTTGATTTCTTCAAACGCTTGCGGCGGCCATGACACGTCGCCATCCAGCACGGTGCGCACGGCTTTCTGGATCGCTTCCATAGAGCTGGACTTGGGAATGAAACCGCTGGCACCAAACTCCTTGGAGCGCACCACCACGTCGGCTTCTTCCTGGGCTGAAACCATTACTACCGGGATCTGCGGGTATTGCCCGCGTAAGAGCACCAATCCCGAGAAGCCATAGGCACCCGGCATGTTCAGGTCGAGCAGCACCAGGTCCCAGTCGGATTTTTCGTTGAGGCGGGCTTCCAGTTCGGCAATGCTGGCCACTTCGACCAGGCTCACGTCAGGGCCAAGGCCCAAGGTAACGGCCTGATGCAGCGCACTGCGAAACAGCGGATGGTCATCGGCTATCAGGATTTCGTATGTGGCCATTGATTAAATGATCCTGTTTTTTATGGGAGCCCTGATGGGTTCAGGGTTCGCCAGTACACAAGGCAATGGCCAGGCAGCCATCGCCACAGGGCACACTCAGCATCAAAAACACCTGAAACGACACTGAAAAGTCACGGTTACGCCCCAATCGGCGCCCAGCATGCCCAGCGCAGCCTGGGGGGTCAAGCACTACGCCCGTGGGCATTTTAGCCGGTTGCGGGTTTACGGTGCCATCATGCAAACGTCGTCTGGTTATACCGTAGGGATATGGGGCGCGAGCCGCATGTGCACGCTGTCCGCCGGGTCCAGCGGCAATTGAAATTTAGCGGCCAGGTAATGCGCGCTGAACACATCGAGGTAGGCGTCCAGCACTTCGCTGGCCGCTGGGTCGTCGGCCAGCTCCAGGCACAGCGCCGCAACCTCGGCGGTACAGAAATGATCATCGCGCTTGGACCGGCGCAGCTTGTAGCGTGACAGCTGTTCGGGCGCCAGGCTCAACACCGGCAAGTGCGCAAGGTAAGGGCTTTTGCGGAACATCTTGCGCGCCTCGCTCCAGGTGCCGTCCAGCAGGATGAATAACGGGCGCTTGCCGTCTTGCACCCTCACCTCACTGCACACTCGCTCAGGCGCAACGAATTCGCCCGGAAACACGATATACGATTGCCATTGCGGGTCGGCTAACAGGGTCAGCAACTCAGGGTCCACTTCTGTGCGCGACCAGGCGAACGCGGTGGTGTCATCGATCACATCGGCGATCAGCCAGCCGGTATTGCTGGGTTTCATCGGTTCCACGTCATGCATCAACAGGCACATGGCCGAGCGGGCCTGCACTGTTGGGCGCCAGGCGCACAGGCAGTACTCGGGAATCACCCGGCAACCGGGGCAACGTTCGGCGCGCGAACCACGGTTTAGAAACGGCCGGACGGCGCGCGCCAGGCGCTGGGTACGCAAGCGGGAGACGGCGTGGCTCATCGGGCGCACCGCGAGCAGAGGTCAATCGACACAGGCAAAACTCGAATCAGGCTTAAGTGGCCGCAGTTTACCAGCGATACGCCTGGCTGTAGTGGCAAGCGGTCCCCTATAATTGCGCGCCACTGAACGCACAGCGCAGTGGCTGGTCTATGCACCAGTAACCGAATCAGGAGAGTTTCATGCTGCGTTCCATGCTGCGCCTTGTTGCCCCATCCGTCGCCCTTGCGCTGGTTCTGCCCATGGGCGCCCACGCGGCGTCGCTGCTGGAGGCCCAAATGAACAGGAAACTGCAGAGCGTCGCGGCCGAGAGCAATAAGGACCTGCCCCGGGAAATCGATGCAAAGACCCTGGAAGTGGCCTACACCGTTGAAGGCATGCAACTGATTGATCACCTCAGTGTGCTACCTGACCGTGCCGAACAGATGCGCGCAAACCCCAAAGCTGTGTATTTCCAGCTGGGTCAAAGCGTATGCCTGAACAAAGGCTATCGCGAGCTGATGGCCAAGGGCGCCGTGATGCGTTATGAGATCACCGAGAACAAGACCAACCGCCCGGTAGCGTCGGTCAAGTTCGTGGAAGCCGATTGCCCGGCACCCGCTGCGGCGAAGAAGAAAAAGTAACTGTTGCTCGATCATCGCGCGCTGCTGTCCGGTGGCGCGCACCTCCCTCGCCTTATTGGCCAGCCGCCAACTAAACTGCTTGATGAGTGACCAATAAGCGGTTGCCAGCCAAGGGTTTTTCGGCTCATGATCAAGCCATCCCGGCAGCCCATCTACTGCGTTTTTCACGCCGTTCTGTAACATTTTCAGGGCAAAAGAGGGTTGCCCTCCTGCGACTTGCAGTGCAAAGGTTTCCAAATCACAAGGAACATACAGAGCCCGTTTTGCCGCCTGGCGAACACCGTGCAACGCTTAAGGCGTGCAGCGACACACGCAGTGTCGTGGCCGCGGACGAATCTCTCGCCGATGGCCCAGGTTCTGTGAAGAAGGAGAAGTTGAATGCCTTACGAACCGAATGACCGCCTGCTCCGTCATTTTGAAGCAAACGGCGCTGACCTCACCCAGCAGGTCGACGCACAACTCCAGCTGGTCGCTCCCAACAGCCCGAACATCCCCCTTTATCGCGATATGATCCTCACCGTGCTGCGTATGGCCAAGGATGACCGCAACCGTTGGAATGCAAAAATCACGCTGCAGGCGATCCGCGAGCTGGATAACGCCTTCCGCGTGCTGGAACAGTTCAAGGGCCGCCGCAAGGTCACGGTGTTTGGCTCGGCGCGCACGCCGGTCGAAAGCCCGCTGTACGCCTTGGCCAGGGAAGTCGGCACGCTGCTGGCGCAATCCGACCTGATGGTGATCACCGGCGGTGGCGGCGGCATCATGGCCGCTGCCCACGAGGGCGCAGGTCTGGAACACAGCCTGGGGTTCAACATCAACCTGCCGTTTGAACAGCACGCCAACCCGACCATTGATGGCACCGAGAACCTGCTGTCTTTCCACTTCTTCTTTACCCGCAAGCTGTTCTTCGTCAAGGAAGCCGACGCGTTGGTGCTGTGCCCGGGCGGTTTTGGCACGCTGGATGAAGCGCTGGAAGTGCTGACCCTGATCCAGACCGGCAAGAGCCCGCTGGTGCCGGTGGTGCTGCTGGATGCCCCAGGCGGTGGTTTCTGGCAAGGCGCACTGGACTTCATTCGCAGTCAGTTGGAAGCCAATCGCTATATCCTGCCCACCGACCTCAAGCTGATCCGCCTGGTCTACAGCGCTGAAGAGGCGGTGGCGGAGATCAACCAGTTCTATGCCAACTTCCACTCCACGCGTTGGTTGAAGCGTGAGTTTGTGGTGCGCATGAATCATCCGCTCAGTGATCGTGCACTGACCCACTTGCAGAGCGAGTTTGCCAGCTTGCGGCTAAGTGGAGAGTTCCAGCAGCTTGCTTACACAGGCGAGGAACATGATGAACCAAGGTTCAGCCATTTGACGCGGCTGGTGTTCAACTTCAACGGTCGTGATCAGGGCCGGTTGCGGGAGTTGGTGGATTACATCAACTTGCCGGAGAACTGGGTCCAGGCTCAGGGGAAGACACAGCAGCGGGCGGCGCCAGAGCCGGCGTGATTTTTAAGGCAAAAAAAAAGGCCCACTACTGTCGTAGTGGGCCTTTTGTTTTACCGGGATTTGGCATCCCAGCAGCCAACACAATCCAATGTGGAAGCTGGCTGGCCTGCTCCCACATTTGGATTTAACCAACCTGAAGACTCAATCTTCCATGTCCCGACCGCTGAGTAACCGGCTGATCATGTCCATCGAAAACCCGCGATAACTCAGGAAGCGACCTTGCTTTGCACGCTCACGGGCATCAATCGGCAGATGGCCAGCAAACTTGCGCCGCCAGGTATCTTCCAACTGCGACTGCCAACTAATACCGCACTCACGCAGGGCGAGGTCGATATCGGCACGTTGCAGGCCACGTTGGCTCAGTTCTTCACGAATTCGCGCTGGGCCGTAGCCGGAGCGCGCGCGGTAGGAGACAAAGCTTTCAAGGTAACGGGCTTCGGAAAGCAGCCCCTCTTCCGTCAAACGGTCCAGGGCTGTTTCGATCATCTCGGGCTCTGCACCGCGCTGACGCAGTTTACGCGTCAGCTCGACTCGACCATGCTCGCGGCGAGCGAGCAGGTCCATCGCAGTGCGCCGAACGGCGACGAGTGTATCCAGTACAACAGTCATCGTTTGCTTCAGATGTCAGTGTCGACTTCTTCTACTTCTTCAACCGGCTCGCGGTTGGCAGCAGCTTTCACGTCTGGTGCTGGGGTCAGCAGTTTGTCGCGAATCTGCTTCTCAAGCGTGGCGGCGATATCCGGGTTGTCCGCCAGGAACTTGGCCGAGTTGGCCTTGCCCTGACCGATCTTGCTGCCGTTGTAGGCATACCAGGCACCGGACTTCTCGACGAAACCGTGCAGTACGCCCAGGTCGATCATCTCGCCGTTCAGGTAGATACCCTTGCCGTAGAGGATCTGGAACTCAGCCTGACGGAATGGCGGAGCCACCTTGTTCTTCACGACTTTAACGCGGGTTTCGCTACCAACAACCTCGTCACCTTCCTTCACCGCGCCGGTACGGCGGATGTCCAGACGGACCGAAGCGTAGAACTTCAGCGCGTTACCACCGGTGGTGGTTTCCGGGCTGCCGAACATTACGCCGATCTTCATACGGATCTGGTTGATGAAGATCACCAGGCAGTTGGCGTTCTTGATGTTACCGGTGATTTTACGCAGCGCCTGGGACATCAGGCGGGCTTGCAGGCCCACGTGCATGTCACCCATCTCGCCTTCGATTTCAGCTTTCGGCACCAGGGCAGCCACGGAGTCGACCACGATCACGTCGATGGCGTTGGAGCGCACCAGCATGTCGGTGATTTCCAGGGCTTGCTCACCGGTATCCGGCTGGGAAACCAGCAGGTCGTCAACGTTGACGCCCAGCTTGCCGGCATATTCCGGGTCCAGGGCGTGCTCGGCGTCGACGAACGCACAGGTGGCGCCCATTTTTTGCGCCTGAGCAATCACCGACAGGGTCAGGGTGGTTTTACCGGAAGATTCAGGACCGTAGATTTCAACGATACGGCCTTTTGGCAGGCCGCCAATGCCGAGTGCGATGTCCAGACCCAGAGAGCCAGTGGAAATAGCCGGGATCGCCTGACGGTCGTGATCGCCCATACGCATTACGGCACCCTTGCCGAATTGACGTTCGATCTGACCCAGGGCCGCAGCCAAGGCTTTCTTCTTGTTGTCGTCCATTAAAGTCCTCACGTAATCAATAAGGCCTGACGGCCAACACCTGTATAAGTAGACAGTATTGTTCCACAAAGATCCGGGATCGCCTACCCCTGATTTTCGATTTCTGCTGCAGCTCGTCGCAACAAGCCCTCAAGCGCGGCTTTTACCGTTTGTCGGCGGACCTCGTCGCGGTTGCCGGGGAAGTGCGCCAGCTCGGCCGTTACCTCATCGCCCACACCGAACGCCAGCCATACGGTGCCCACCGGTTTGTCCGGCGAACCGCCATCCGGCCCCGCGACACCGCTGACCGCCACGGCAAAGCGCGACAGGCTTTTTTCCTGCGCGCCGCGCACCATCGCCTCCACCACCTCCTGGCTGACCGCGCCGACCTTGGGGAACAACGCCTCCGGCACGCCTAGCTGGCGGGTCTTCTGCCGGTTGGAGTAAGTGACATAACCGGCCTCAAACCACGCCGAACTGCCCGGAATACGCGTGATGGCTTCGGCGATACCGCCACCGGTGCACGACTCGGCAGTGGTGACGTGGGCATTGAGCACCTGCAAACGGCGACCCAGTTCAGCGGCCAGTTGAGTGATTTCCTTCACGGTCGTCTCCAGGAATGGGCGGGGGTTTGCCTACCCTACAGGAGCCTATCGGCCATGCAAGTTGCAGAGTGCATCACGCGGCTACCGTGCGACAGCCCGCACATACGCCTGGCAGGCACGCAGGGCGATCAAAGCATCATCGCCGTCGTCGGTGATGCCGATAATTCGTTGAGCATGCGCCGGGTCAAGTCCGGCTCGCGCTGTTGCATGAACCATGCTGCCGGAGGAGGGAGGGGCAGGCATTGAGCAGTCATTGGACGGGGCGATCGTGTCGAGGATGACTGACAACCGTATATCAGCAGTGGCAAGACGGTCCCGCAGGCGAGCTTGATCACGTTTGGCATCGCTTAACTCATGGGCGTGTTATTGGTCGCTGGCACTGAGTTTTTGCTCCAGGGTCAGGCGCTTGGTTTGTTCGAGTCGCTGGTGGTGCAGCGCCATTTGGAGTTGCTGTGTGATTCGCAATCCGTAGCGCCATGCTTGGAGTTGCCAGGCAATCGCTGCAACGCCTGCCGTGCCCAGTACCATTAGTAGCAGGCTGATCAACTTCTGCAGCCGCATCAAAGCAAAGCCCTGCGCACACCTTCGGCCAATACTGCATCGGTATAGGAATACCCTCCATTCTCATGGTGGATGATTGCCTTGACGATCCCGCGCATCACCGATGGGCTTGTCAAGTCGATCTCTGCACCGGGCGGGGTTCCGCTGCTGACCTCCACCGCATGAACGTATGCCGCCGTCTCATTTTCATCATCAGGTGCCCACCGGCCGATGATCGCTTTCACTGTTTTGAGCCCATGCTTTTGCTGGTAGGCCAGCAATAGTTTCCCCATGGCGCGGATACCGTTCTCGGGTGTGTTGAATCGGGCAAATCGCTTCTCGATGGCAGGATCAGGTTTGAGCTGGCCTTGCCATCGATTGGCTGGGTTGTAGTCGATATTTCCGGGATTGCGATTACGCACACCCCGGGGTTCTGTGACCGGCATTGCGTTCTCCAGGCAAAAAAAACCCGCTCAGGGCGGGCATAGGTGGGCAGATTGCAATCAGGTTTTGGGGATAGTCTCGGCAGTTACAATGTCGAGAGCGGCCTCGCGCTTTGCATGGACATCGGCAGGGATAGGCCGATTGCGCTCGTACTTGGCAATCACTTGCCAATCGGTCGACTGGAGATAAGCCACTGAGTCGGCATATGCCTCGTCACGCCTTATGTCATCGGTCGTCCTTTTCTGCTCCAGCTTATCGAGATTGATCATTTTTTGACCGGCTCCACGTCGGGAAAACGAACCTCTCCGCTCTTCACGTCGAGGGTGATTGGTGTCTCTGGCGCTCGCACTATGCCCGGGCTATCCCATTTAACAGGAAACCTCAGAGACAGTTCAAAGTGGCCGTTAACTCTCTCTACGTAAGTTCCGGGGACAAACCATTCATTGTCCACGGCGCCACCTGGAAGCCTATAGCCGTCAGGGATTACCGACAGGTCGATAGCCTCGCCATTGATAGTGATCACATCATCCTTCACGGACGCCTCGATCTTTTCGTCAGAAAGCACTTGGTATAGTGTGATTTTCATTACTTCCAATACCCGGTTACAGTGACTCGCCCAGATGAGAATGTTTGTGCGGTGGTGTTGCCGTTCCTGATGGTTGCATAGCCAACCGTGGGGCTCAGCATGTTAGCCACGACGATTCCGTAATGGTCTACGCTCGCTTGCGGTACATAGCTAACACGAACACTTGTCTTGCCCCAATCGGGGAATGCGATAGGAAGTGTGAAGTCAATGTTCTGCGACTCGCCAATAGCAAGTTTTTTATCAGGAGCAACAGGATCGCCGGACGATGAAGACACGCTCATAAATCCATTTGCAAAACGACTAACGCGCCAATTACCAATAACTTGATCATCCAGAAGTCCAGTCCTGCCATTTTGTGCATCGACCCTATTTTGGGCGTTGCCATTATTCATTATTAACTGCCAATTGGTAAATGACCCGGCAGTAATAGTTCTAATGAAGTATCCACCAAGGGAACCGCCTGTTCCGCCCGTGCCGCCCAAAAGTTTCTGCATCATCCAGTTGCTATCCCACTTCGTCACCTCAAGCAGAGAAGCATTAAATGCATCCGCCCCTACAAACCCAGGAGGCAGAACACCAGTTGTTTTGTCGGTAAGCTGGTATACAGAAAGGCCCATCGGGGCAATCCCGGCCATGGTGTCAACATTCCCGTCGAACCTGTTTGGTCCGGCAATTCCGTTCCCCAAATCGGAGCCGACTTGCGCTCCCCTTGCCCATGCAGACCAAGAGGCACCCATCTGCCCGGCTCGCTCCCAAGTTACGTTAGACGCCATCTGCCGGAAGGTTTGGCGAACAAAGATATCGGCGCACTGCACAATGATGTGGCCGTTCTGCACCCCTTCCGGAGTGTTGACGTTACTCGTTCCGGTTAGCGTGTAGATGCCGTTGATGTACGGCAAGTTGTTCATGTTGGTACCGTCAGGCAGCCGAATGGCATCCGCCCTACCCCAGCCACCTTTGTTTGTGGCGTCAAGTCCTTGGTAAATCTCCTGCGTCATCGTATTGATCTTGATGCTGGCACTGCGCGGGGTGTCACCGCCCAGGCCGGTGGGTGCTATACCCGTGTTGATTTCCAAGCGAGCCATTTGGACTCTCCATATTCAGGGCAAAAAAAAACCGCTCAAAGGCGGGGTTCACGTGTTAACGGCATTGCTCAGACGGGACGATGGGGTCGAGACTCGACAGCAGGATACCCCTCAGCACCCTCACCCCATCTGCGCACCTGAGTGCGGTAGTCGCGCCATTGCCGCTCGGTGCCTGGCTGGGCATTCGGGTCCTGGTCTTCCAGCGCGATCAGTTGATCGGCAATAAACGCCATCTCCGCTGTTTGCCAACGTATTTCAGCTTCTTTGAGCGGTTCCAGCAGCCTATTTGCCCTGTCGCGCGCTGTCGTCAGCTGCGACCAATCAATATTCTCAGTTGTCATGTACCACCTCCTTGAACTGAGGCACTTCAATAACGCCATTGTGCTCAATGGTCACATCAACAGGCCGCACGCCGCTGAAGTTGAACCCCGATGCCACCGGCACCAATAACGCTAGGCACAGGTGTTCGCCTTCGACGCTGACACGGTGCGCAAACCAGGTGCTTTTCACCGCTACAGGTGCAATCAGTTCATCGCCCTCCTGCAAGCGGGAAAAATCAAACAGCTCCCCATTCACTTCAATCTGGTACGGCCCGACACGCTGGTACTTCACACCGTCCAAACGCTGTTGCGGCATAAAATGAATTTTCATTATCCCCACATCCCTATCATGCTCACCATGAATGACTGCGGCAGTGTCTGGTCCGGATAAACCACACAACTGGAGCCCGCCGCGTACCCTCTCAACGTTGTCCAGGCTTGACTGGGAATCTGATTGGGCATGCAACTGGCATTGCCCACAAAAGCCGAATACATCGCGATAGTGATGGGCACACCCGCCGTCGTGCCGGCGTTGTATTGCACGGAATACAGCATCAAGCCCGTGGCGAACTTGTGCCATTGATGCACACTGCCGTTGCCATCGGTTATTTCTCCCGACTCCATCAACGCACCTGCAGGCACGCGCCCTCCCGCCGCAGCGCTGAACCCGACAATGCCCACCGCAGTGGACTGGTCATACACCAAGCGCCAAGGTGACCAGTTGCCGTCGCCATAGACACAGCGGGTCCAGGTAGGTTTGCTGACCGCCGCCGTGCCGCCGATGATGACGGTCCAGATTTGATGGACTGAGTCGCCGGCATACCCAAATGTTTCCAGAACCCCATAGGTGTAACCCGGAGGCCGAGTACCCGGGGCTGTGTTATTGACGTAATAAAGGCCGCGCTGGGTTCGGTCATCAATGTTCTTGGCATACAGCACCACATTGCCACCGAGCCCGAAGTCACCCGCTTGCAGAACTTGCCGCCACGGGCTCCAAACACCGCCCCACAGGAAGCGCGTGGCACGCTTTTCGCCATTGAGCGCCACGGCTTCCTGGGCACAAAAGCTCGCATCGGCAGAGCCTACAACGATGACATAACAGTAAGTCATGCCTTCGATGCTGGCGCCCGGTCCATCCAGGCCGCTGTTACCAAAAATGTAATTGCCCGTTCGCGTGCAGTCGTTGAAGCTGGCGGTAGAGGCCATGTCCACCGGGTGCCCCGTCAGCCCCCAATCACCAAACTTCAGTACCTGCTGATTAACCGGCCTGACGTCGCCGTCTACCGTCGTGTTGCGGTTAGCCGCTGTGCCCAATGCCGCATCGCGCGCATAAAGCTCCGCCGTCATTGCGTTGATTTTTACGTTGGCCGTGCGTGGTGTGTCGCCGCCGACTCCGGTCGGAAGCACACCTAACAGTATTTCTTGTCGTGGCATTTGACTCTCCAATGCCGCACATCGCGGCGGTGTTATCAGCGATGGGGCCGGGGCTGTTCCGTTCAGCTAAATCACGGGCTGCGCAGTGGGTTCAGGCTCCATCAATTCGGTATGCAAGGACATGGCATCCACCAGGTCATAGGGCTGTCCGTCCTTGTACAACTTCACGGTCAAGACCTTGCGCGAATAGGTCACCACCGCCGAAATATCCTTCTCTGCAACCCCCATGCTGTAGCCCCAACCATTGCCTGCAGGAGGCATAGGGATCAGCCCCAATGTGCCGCGTACTTCGTAGACCCCGATGGCCTTGCGCTTGGAAGAAACCTTCGGATGAGCAAAGGGCATGACGCTACAAGCCCCCTCCGCCCCGCGTAGTTCAATCACTGCTCGCATGTTCAAATCGCCTTTATCAAGCCGTCCGCCTGCCTGGCGCAGTTGGCCGTGTTCAGGGTGGTGATGACCGTCAGCGCGCCCATGTTCATGGCCGCGGTTGGCGCGGCGATGTCGGCCACGGTGGTCCAGTTCGATGTATAGGCTGCGGACACTTCAAGGGCGCCGGTCTGGATCGAGTACATGGCAAATCGGGGCAGATAGACCGCACCCGGAAAACCGAGGTAGATGGAGATCAAGCCCGTCTCCGGACGCCGATACACACTGACCTTCAATCCCGGCACGCCTTGCACACTGCTGATGCCCGGCGAAGCCGAATTCAGCAGCGCAACACCCGAGTTGAACGAGCCCTGGTAGTAGTACCAAGAGAGGTCGAGGGTAAAAGGCGACGTGTAGCCGTTGATGCATCCCAAGCAGCGGATCAGCGGCGATTCGCTTTCGGTGTAGGACATACTGGTATGGACAGTCAGCGAAGAAACCAACCCGCCACTGGCTTTGCCCGCCTCGGTGATGTTTTGCCCGAGCAGCCTCTCGCCATCAGCCTGGAAGGCGCGTGACTTGAGGCCCAGTCGTTGCTGCGTAGAGGCAAGGCCTGGACCGTCGGTGAGGACTTTCTGCCAGGGTTGCCACACGCCGGCGGCCTCGATTCGCACCCATTTGGCACTGTCGACACCGACGTACTCCTGCAGGGTGTAACCCCGGCCCGCCTCGTTGACGGTGACCCAGCCATTGGTTGCGTTGGGTGCATTGATACCCGACATTGAGTAATAGGTGCCGACAGCACGCAGGCCATCCAGATCTGCGCCGACTATCGATTTGACTGCACCTACGCCAAAGTCCCCGACACGGACCACTCGGCCCAGCGTGTGATCGTCAGTGCTGGTAGTGAGCGTGCCCAAAGCAGCAGTGCCGAGCGCATCGACTCGTCCATACAGCTCTTGGGTCATGGCGTTGATTTTTACGTTGGCGCTGCGAGGCGTATCGCCGCCAAGACCGGCGGGCAAAGAGCCTAAATTAATTTCCTGTCGTGACATCTCTCATCCCTACCCCTGTTAGATATCAGTGTCGGATAAATAACCCTAACTACCCGACGATAACCCGCGTCCCTCTCTGCAATGGGTGTGGTCAGACGCTACAAACCCGTCACATCGGCGATCAGCATTCGTTGAGGCGCGCCCCGGTTTGGAATTTGCCAAACACGCGAGTTAGGCCATGACTGAGTCCATTGGTACTTGGTCATAAACTTGCATTGATAAAGACCAGAACTCGTCACCGAGGCAATTCGCACACTATTATAACTGGCGCTTTTACCGGTATTCGTTCGGACCAAGCGGTAATAGTAATGGGCATTGGAAAATTGAAACGCCAACTTCCTTGCGCCCTCGACATAGGCTGTTTGATATTGATAGGGCGGCGGCAAATCTTCTGTCGCCACCGCGGGATGAGTGTCTACATAGACACCGACCAGTTTCAGAAAGGGCTGGCCGGTAGAAAACTTCACGCCCCCCGCCTGATCACGAATTTCCAGACCACTGCTCGCCGAATCCGGCAGCGCCGGGCCGAATGAATAACACTCAAACGAGGCCCCCACCACATCGGAAAATATACGACCGCCTTGTTCTACCAGTTTATGACCCGCCGGCGAACGGTAAAAACGTAACGTGCTCTTATCGTCCGGGACGACCGCGCTGCCCACGTAGCTAACAAAGTTAAAACCTGGCCCATTGACGTTAAAGTTTTGCGTCACCAGCGTCGTTTTTCCATACAGTACCAAGTTAGGGTAGTCCGAACCCGCTATCTTGAAACCTGCCTGATTAAACACCTCGAATCCATTCATTAGAAAGCCACCACTACGAGAAGTCGTGAGCCAGAAAAGCCACCGGCGTAAAAGGCATCATCGAGTCGCCAGTTAATCGTTTGCCCTGACTTCCAGACGGTCAGTGCTTGGAAGTCGCCTTGAAAATAGGCGAAGTCCAAGCTGTCTTCAGCGATATCTGAATAGGTTTTGCTGCCCGTACCAAGGTTAGGCGTTAAAATATCAATGACCCGACCATAACGGCCGGTGCCATCCATATAGAGCTCGCCCAACCTGCCATAGATTTCAATCCCTGAAGTCATCACCAGATCCCGGCACGCAAACATGGTTTATTGGGGCCATAAAAAATCTCAATCAATTGATTGGTAATTCTCAAATAGCCGCCACCCGCGATGTTCCCATTAATTTCAAAACCGCCATCCCTGCTCAACCTCCAGCCCGTATTCAGCTCTTTGCTGTAATTATCAGACTGGAGGTCTCCGCCAATTTTCAACATATCAATCGAGCCATTTTTTATAAAAGCCGAATCGATAAAGGCTTTCCCATCAGCCACCGCAAACGGGCTTGTCCCGCCACCACCGTCCAAAATCACAAACTTATCGGCGGCGACAACAAATTGGCTTTCCAGTATTCCTGACGCCCCACTTTCAAGCCCCAGACCAATCCCCGCGTATTTATACTTACCGTCCGCAGTCGCTTGCATGCGCACAGACCAATTGGCAGCCAATTTGCCTTTCGTGTCCGCAATCGCACTGGCGTTGGTTTGGATACTCACCGCCTGCTGATTAACTTTTGCCTGTACGGTTTCAATACTTTGAGCGAGTGCTTTGTCCGCATTCGCCAACGTACTCATCTGAACGTCAACTGACGCGGAGTTATCTTTGACCCTTGCATCCAGGCGTGTCACTCGCTGGGCTAAGGCTTCATCACGTGACGCCGATGCGGTATCCACGTTGGCAATACTGGCTTGGTTCTGATTGACCTTCACCTCCAACGCATCCGTCTTCATCGCCTGGGCAAGGTCACCCTCGGCAATCGCAGACATAACCGACCAGGCGCCTGCCAGGGAAACATCATCACCAGCAAGACTGGCTTGCTCGTCACCCGCCATCTTCGGATTCACCTGGGCAAAAACTCCATCGGTTTTTTCCGACGTACTGTTAGCCTTTCCATCCAGCGTGGTGACTTGAGTCTTCAGGCCGCTGAGCCCGCTCGAAGTGGCGGCCAAACCAGTGACCGGGTCATCCACCTTGCTTTTTACGCTGTTCAGTTGCTGGGCTTGAGCGGTGACTTTTCCATCGACGGTTTCGATAGCCGTCTTGTTTTGACGGATCTGAACGGCCAATGCATTGCTGTTTTGCGCCAATGAGCCGATATCCAGCCAATAAGCAGCATTGGGCGGAGGATTGCCCGCAGGCACAGCCTGAAGAGCCTGATACAAATGATCACTCTGACGGACACAATCTCCCGCAATGTAAGTTTTCGCGGGTGCATAAAGCAGTGCGCCGGTCACTTGATCAACCAGTGCTTCAAGTTCTTTGCGCGTCGTCTCCAAGCGTTTATTGACCGAGCCCGTACCTGAGCCGTCGATCAACTCAATGCGATCGAACAGATGCTTACCCAGTTCAGTCTCGCCCACCTGCCCGGCAATCAGATCAAGGATCGGCGAAGGGTCAGAACTCGCCAGCCCCTGCACAGCAGAACCCGTCGGAAACCAGGGCCCGATATTCCCCGTACGATCCACCAAACGTGCCCAGAAGAACAACGACGTACCCGCGCCCAAGCCCATCAGCGTCACGTCAGTCTGCGGATATGCGTAATCCCCCAACTTGGTCGCCAGCGCCAGTTCGGCCGTCTTGCCATACCAGATCTCGGTACGCTGCAAATCCGCGGTACTCACATCCTGCGGAATCTGCCATTTGACCTTGATCGCGAACACCAACGACTCGGTCGTCAACGCCGCTACAGTCGGCGGCAAGGTGGTTTTACCGTTGAGCACGGTCTCGATGGATTCGCTGTACAGCGAGCCAATATCCAGCGCATTGATCGCGCGCACCTTGGCCACGTAGCGCCCGGCGTAGATCCCGGACACCTCTATCGAGGTGCCGCCGGTGCGCCCCGCGTAAACCCACTCGCCATCGTTTTTGCGCCAGTACGCCTCAAAGGCAATTGCATTCGCCGGGCGCTGCCATTCGATGGTCATGACATTGACCGCGCTGCCCTGCTCGAAAAAATGGTCATTGCTGACCGTCACGCCGGTCGGTGCCGCTTGCACACTCGGCGGAATCACGGTGATCGGTGGGCGGTCGATTTTTGCACCGTTGTCGATCGCGGCAAATTTGCTCGGTACGTGCTTGACCGCGCTGAGGCTGTACTTGATTTCGCTGTCCGAGAAGTCTTCGGAGATCGACAGCACGCGAAACTGTTGCAAGGCCAGGGTCGCGGAGTCGATGGCCCAGATCGATTGCGCCGGTGGCAGTTCGTCGAGTTTGCTTTGCAGTACGACCTGCTGCGCGTCGGCGTTCCCGGCGCTGGCGGATTTCACCACCCGCGACACCGCTTTGCCGTTGGGCATCACCAGGGTAATGGTGTCACCGGCTGCTGCTTTGACTTCGGCGTCCAGCGTGAGGGTGTCGAGGGTCGCGTCACGCAAACGCCCACCAATACGACGGCCGGCACGGTCATTGTCGGCCACGCGGATGATCTGGCCGGGGCGCGCCAACGTGCCATCCAGGCCAACCGAGAAGGTCACGCTTTCGGTTTCCAGACGGTTGGTCAGCAGTGCCCATTTACCGATGCGCTGGGCTTGCGCCTGGGAGGTGCAACCGGCGGCACTGATTTCGGTTTGCTGGATGCCGTAGCGGGCGATGCCATCGGCGTCGTCGACGTATTGCACCTTCTGCCGGTAGAAATCATTCGGGTCATTCCAACTGACCAGGGCCACGGTGTAGCGGGTCTTTTTCGCCGAGCCACCGTAGACGAACTGACCGTCGATCACGTTGGCGTTGGAGTAGGTGTAGACCGGATCTTCCGGCATATCCGCCACCGCCATCACCGAACCTGCGCCCCAATAGGACATGCCACGGAAGGTGGTCGCCAGGTCTTGCAGCACCTTCAACGCATCGGCCCGTACCGACAAATACAGGTTGCAGGTAAAGCGCGGCTCGGTGCCGCCCTTGCCGTCAGAGACCGGCTGGTCGCAATACTGGCCGATGCGGTACAGCTCCCACTTGTCCACTTGGCCGGCGTTGAGCAAATGACCGAGCCCATAACGCGGATGCAACAGCAGGTCGTAGTAGATCCACGCCGGGTTATCGGTCCACGCGGATTTGAACGTACCGTCCCACACACCGCTGTAAGCGCGGGTTTGTGGGTCGTAGTTGCTCGGCACTTTGATGATCCGGCCGCGCAGCTCGAAGGAGCGCGAGGGGATTGATTGAAATTGCGCGGCATCAAATTGCAGCCCGATCAGTGCCGACCCCGGGTAGCGCAATTTGGCGTCAATCACCTCGGTGGAGGATTCCACGGTGGTGGTATCGGCAACCGTGCCACTGGTGGAGTTCGGCGTGATCCTGCGCACACGCACGGCCCAGCCAGTTTTTGCCGGGGGCAAGTCAACTCGGTGGGAGCGTTCGTACTTGGTGGTGGTTTTACCGCTGAACGCCGCCGCCAGCACCTGCACGAATGCGCCGCCGTCGGTTGAAAGATCGATGGCGTACTGCACGGTGTAGCCGTTGGTGTCGCCATTACCGGTGTTGGTTTGCGACAGCCGCGTGACTGCCAGGCGAACACGCACCGCTGATAACTGCAGGTTGGAATAGGACTTGGTCCAAGGCTGATCGCTGCGCAGCTCAATTGACACCGGGCTCTCGCTTTCCACAGCGGGGAAACCCGAGATGTGCGTCTGGTCCTGGCTGCCGTTGCGAGTGTCGAGGGTTACGCCGCTGAAATTGAGGCTGCCATCGGCGTTGGCCAGGGGCGTCTCATCGAGAAACACCGAGCGCTTGTCGTTTTTCAAGCCGACAATCTCGCCTTCACTGACGAGATCGAGAATCCGGGCATAGGCCGTGCTTTGCAGGCTGTCTGGCGCCTCCACGGAGGGGCGTGGCTTGGTCTCGCCACCTTTACTGCCAGTGATAGGGAGGTCAGTCATGGTTTTCCTTCAGGCGAAATAAAGCCCGCGCAGTGGCGGGCTTGTTGAAGAGGAAGAACGTTAGAGTTGGTCTTGGGTGTAGATGCCTGCGCTGATCACCGCGCTGCCGACCGTCAACTCGCCATAAAGCAGGCCAACCGGACTGCCTTGAACGCTGGTATTGACCGGACCGTTGAAGCTATAGCTGGGGCGATTGTCGGGGCGATCCATCGTGCCCAGCCCCTTGGCTTGGGGGGACATCATCTGCATTGCGCCCCCCATCGCCAGGGCAATCCCCATGTTGGCGGCAAACGTCCAGCCCGCTGCAGAAGTGCCGCCGATCAACGTCGATGCACCTCCAGCCGCCAACCCGCCGGAAAAATACGACGCCGCGACAACGAGTGCCACACCGATGATCGTTTGCATTGAGCCTGCGCGCTTGCTGCCCAGCAGTACCGGGGCAATACGGATATCCGAGTCCCCCGAGGGTGCCTTGAGACGATCCTGGCCAATATTGTCCTTGCCCAGGAAGACCGAATAGGTCACGCCCTGGTCCTTGGATCCCATCAGGAAACGCTCGAAACCGGGAACTAGAATGCACAGCGCGCGAATCGCCTCAGAAGCGTTGCTGACGGCCAGCCGATGCACACGCCCAAAACGTGCGCCCAGGCTGCCGTAGAGGCGCACCGTCCTGACTTTTTCATGATGCATGACGTACTCCAGGCGAAAGAACCGCCAGTGTGATTAATGATGGTTGTGCGGCCGGTGCCGCCAGTAGCTGACCGTGACCTCGCCCCAATACCCGCCATAGGTATCGCGCCTGCTGTCGCGGCCGTAGAGGTGGTGCAGGATCGAGCCAGGCGCCGGGTAATGACCGGGCTCGCTCTTGAGCTTGCCGTCCGCCAGGTAGATTGCCGCATGGTTAGGCACTGGTGAGCGAATCTGCATTAGCACAATATCGCCTTGCTGCAAGTCGCTGACCTGTTCAAAACCAGCGGTCGGCAGGTTGTCCAGATAGAGGTTGCCGCCCTTGTCCCACCAGCCGTCTTCGCGCGAGTAGTCGCCCAGCTCGATCCCCAATTCCCGTCGGTAGTAGTCAAGGATGATGCTGAGGCAGTCATGCACACCGTGGGCAAAGGCGCGGCCGATCAAGGGCGCCTGATAACCGTTAGGTGTGAGGCTGGCCCACTCGCCGGTGCGCACCACCTGATCATCGTCGCGGTGCACCTGGACAATGTGCCAGGGCAAACCGGAGGCTTCGCATGCCACGCGATCGGCCTCACTGGGCGTCGCCGGGTAGTCCGGATGACTGTGGATCACCGCGAGCACTTCACCACGCTCTTCGGCCGCCGCATAATCCTCGGGCGCCAGACGAAAGTGTTCACTCGGCGTGGTCGCCGTATTGCGGCACGGCACGTAAATGCGTTTACCGCCTTCGCGAATCAGCAGGCCGCAACACTCGTGCGGGTATTGGGCCACGGCATGTCGAGCAATGGCCGCCAGGTTGCGCTTGTTCATACTCAGCTCCGCAGCAGGCCTGCCGCCGGAAATGAACCGTAAGGCAGCGGGTTGTTCTCACCAAAACGCAGCTTGCAGCTGGTCAGGCGTCCGCCGCATTTATCCTTGGCGGCATCCGTGACGATCACGTCATTGGCATCTGCCACGGGGCCGCCGTTGTAGCCGCAATACGGGCCGCGGTACCCCCCGCAACTCAGCCACCAACAGACATTCGCAACGATTTGCCGACGCGGCAATTGCACGCCGTTGAAGTCCAACGCACTGGCCAGCTCGAACTTCACGGCCTCGCTGCTTTCTGCAACTTTGCGCTCGACGTACCAGATGTCCGGTGGCAATTCCTCTTCCGGGTCAGCCTCGGGCTGGCCATCAAGGTACTTGCCGAGGGTGCGATGACGGACCAGACGCGCACCCACCAGGTCATCGAAATACAACACCAGGGCAGTAATGAAACCACCGACATTGCCGACTGATAGCGTCGGCGTTGGTTGCATGCCCTGCCCCGACATTTCGAAGCCTTCAGCCTGGATTGGCCATGGGGAATATTCCTGGCCTTGCCAGAAGATCGAAGCCTGCTGGGGGTAACCGTGAAAGCGGTATAGCTCGGCACCCAGCGAGGTGGCGTCGAGCTCGAAAAGCTCCACCCAGGCCCCGGGCTCCAGGGTCTGGATATCTGCGGTAATGGACATAAATTCTCCGGGCAAAGAAAACCCCGCCGTGGCGGGGTAAGTGGGTCACACTCCACCCACTAAGGGTGAAAGGCCTGCTCGAACGTCGCCGTCAAGCTGTAGATCCCGGCGCCCCTGGGCGTCGGTTGATAACCCTTGCAGCGGTACAGAGCAGGTGCCGCCAGGGGCGCCGTCCAGAAGAACGGCGAAGCGCCGGCGTGACGGTCGAGGAACGCGATGATGGGTTTGATCTGCGCTTCATCGCCGACAAACGTCAGTGGCCAGGACTGGCTCTTATTGTTGATCCCATCCTGGGCCGATTGTTGATAACCGTCGCCGAACCTGGCCGTTTTCAGGCGGTATTCGACGCTGCCGACGGGTTCCACTTTGGGCTCCCAAGTGAAGGTTTCTATCGTCATGTTTTCTCCGAGCATAAGCCGTTGCAGCCGCTGGTCATCAGCGGCCGTTGATGGCGGACCAGATCTGCCCACCCGGTTTCAAATCGCGAGCAATTTGCTCGGCTGCGCCTTGACGAGCAGAGCCGGCATAGGCCTTGGCGACGTCCTGGGAACTGGCGCCATTGCTCGCACCCTGACCGTCACCAACATTAATGGTCTGCTGAATCACCACTTGGTTGCTGCTGGTACCGCCCGATTGGCCGCCACCCAATGCGCGTACGCCGAGGGCACCATCGGCACCGCGACTCAGCGGCATGATAGCTTCAGGTCCTGCCTCACCGAACAGGGCCATCGGCGCCAGGGTCGGGCCCGTGGTAACAGAATTGGTGAACGCACCGCCGCTGGCAAACCTGAAAGTACTTGGCGATGAGTAAGTCATGTCCGCAGGCGGTTTGAGCGCGTTGGTATAGCCACCAGGGTTTCCCGTTGCACCCGCTGCCGGACTCGACCCGGGCCACAAGCTCGAAAGCGCCGTCCCCGCCAAGCTGAACAATGAACTCAAGGCTTTGGAAGCCGCCGTCTTGGCGGCCATCGTGGCCATGTCTTTGAGCACTGAAGTGGCAAACGCCGAAAAGTTGAATTTGCCGGTGGTGGTAAACGTTTGGAGCGCTTCACCCATTTTGTCGAAAGCTGCGGTAAACATGGCCTTCGATTGTTCGGCCACCGAACCCGCCTTACCCACGTAATCATCAAAAGCCTGTTGGGCGCCCTTGCCCCATTCATCGAGCAGATCTGTCATTACCGCAAAATTGCCCTGCACCTGGCGGGTTTTGTCATCGCTCAGGAACGCAAAGCCTGCTGCGTCATCACCTACGCCCGGAGCCGGCAGGTCGCCATGTGGGCCGCCCGTTGGAAACTTCAAACCTGCACGGTCGGTGTAATTCGACTGGCCATCCAGCGCGCCGACAAAGTCGCTTTGCGCACCCTGACTTTGCTTGAGCACTTGCACCAGCTGCGCATTTTTCTGGATAAATTTTTCCGCCGCATCCGTGGCCGGGTCATAGGACTTTTGAAAGTCCTTGAACTGGCCGGACGTGACCTGTAGCGCCGCTGCAGCAGATGCGCTGACCTTTTTACCGGCGTCCTCGATCTTCTGCTGCATCTCGCGCATGCTGTTTTCGGTAATCCGTGACGCCTTCGCCAGGGCCTGCTCCAGGCTGCCGAGGTTGAGCGTCAGATTACCCTGGGAAGCAGTTGCCATAGGTTTCTCCGGGTCATGGATAAAACCCGCTTGAGGCGGGTTTCAAGGAAAGTGGCGTCGTCCTTAACGCCACTCGTTCATCGCACGTTCGAGTGATACGCCCCGACGCAGCTCATGGGGCATGAAATCAATCAACTCGGCCGTGCCACCGCCCAGCCGGTGGGTCTGCAGCGCCACCAACGCGCTGCCCGCCTCCAGCCGCCTACCGGCGTGCAGGGAGCCATATCGGTCGATATAGCGGCCCCAGGCCAGGGCTTCGTGATAGGTCATGCGTTCCTTGGCTTGCGCAATCGTGCGGCCGCCCACTCCGTTCAGCACCAGTTCGTGCCAGAACTCATCGGCGACCGTCAGCTCTTTACGCCGCCACCGCTGGTGCCATTCACCTCATTGACTGCATTGAGGATCACAAACCCCAATGACGGCTCAAGGCCGAAGGCATCGTCGTAACTCAGTGCTTCAGTGCCGTCGTTACCCAACGACACCGAAGCGGCGAGGTAACTGGCATTGCGGCTCTGGGCAGATTCGCCCTGGGTAAAGAGGCGCTCGATCACACCGAACGACTGGCGGCGGATGTGCAGCGTGAAGGTGTCGGTCACTTCCTTGCCGGTTTTGCTGTCCAGGTGCGTCCAGCTGATTTCTTTCTTCACCGGCTGGCCATCAACGATGCCGCCCTTGGCTTTCAGTTGTTTGAGGTTCATGGCTTCTCTCAGGCTTTCTTGATCCAGGCGCTGCCGCCGGTGCGTTGGATGGTGACGGTGGTGGTCACGACCGCGTTCAGTGCGAAGTTGAACGGGAAGTCCGAGACGTAGCCGTCGAACGTGAACCAGGTGCGCGTCGCAGGCAGTTCAAAGCCATCACCTTTGGTGTTGACGGTAGGCAGTACGTCCTTGCCGTCGGACCAGCCCACGGCCCACTTCACGCCGGTGTCACCCTTGGCTTCGGACAGTTGGTGCAGGCGGATGTGGCTGGCGTTGGTGGGGTCGGCGTTCAGGCCCAGGCTCGCGGTGCCTGGGGTGCGCAGACCCTTTTTGTAGCTGCGCTCTTCGGCATTCAGGCTGGTGTCTTCGATCTGTTCGGCCGGCGCACCGCCCGGTTCGAACGAGGTGGCGTGCTCAATCTCCAGCACGGTGTAAGGCCCGGTGCCGGAGACCGGCGGAACGAGGGCAAAAATCTGGGTACCTTGGGTAAGAATCGACATCGAGTGTTCTCCATGAACATTAAAAAACCCGCAAAGGCGGGCTGTGGGGTGCAACGGATGTAGGGCTTTGGTCGAGGTGAATCAGGGCGCCGGTTTGCCATCCAGATAAGGCGGAGCATTCGGGTCCGGTTCACGGCTCTTGATCACGTCGACCAATGCCTGGTTGCTCTGGGCCAACAGGCGCAGGGCGCCATTCAGCGCCACCTGGCCGTCGGTTTGGGTTTGCAGGGCGGCGATCAAACGGTTGATTGCGGCCAAATCTTCGTCGTTCATAGGCATCTTGATTCCTGTCGTGCTTCAGGTAGGCAATGAGAGGGGTTCAAACTTTAATAACGCGTGACGGCGGCCATCAAGACGACAACCCACTGGCAGTGATCGAACTGCGATAGCCCGTCGCCGAGTCGCCGACATGGGTCACGGTGGTAATCGACCAACGCCCCTGCATATACGAAGGCCAGGTCTCATCCAGCACCAGCAAGCCCTCGGCTGCCAGTAGTGGATTGCCTGGGCAATCGATCAGCAATTTCAGATCTTCACGTCCCACACGACGCAGTTCGCCTTCGGCCACGGCACGGGCTTCCACTTCGTTCTGGTAGCGTTGACGCAAGGTTTTGAACGGGGCATTTCCCACCTGAACCACGCGCTGCTTGCCAACGGCGGCATCCCACCAGGTGACGCGGCAGCCCTCATATTTTGCGCGGGACTTTTCGTCGAGCTTGGCAGTGATGAACGCCTGTTCACCGGGGCGGTTGTCTTCGGTCACCGACAACTTCACCTCCGGCAGCATCTGGCCGGAAAGCGACGTGACCCGCCCGGCTTCGGCCAGCACATACAGTTCATTGAAGGGTTTGGTGACCGCGCAATAGCGTTTGGCAAGGCGCGTAATGAACGCCATGTCGCTTTCGTTGGACTGGTCGATGTGGGCAATTTCCACCCCTTCCAGCGACGGCGCCACACGCGGTGAAAAGCCATGACGACTGACCAGTTGGCGGAACAATGCCCCCAACGTCGTAGGCCCATAACTGGCGGACCGACGTTGTCGATAGCCGCTTTTGTCGGCCATGCTGAACGGCGCAGCCGTGGCCACGATCATCAAACTCATGGGAAACAGCACCGGGGTGCGTTGGGTGACGACAAACTCGCCCTTCTCCACCAATCCCGATTCCAGATAGCCGGCACGCAAGCCGATCTTGCCGTCGAGGGTGGGCAACCCTTGCAGCCCCTCGATATTAACGGTCAACTCGAGCCGATCACTCTCAATGCCTGCAGTGTCGGTGTGACTCCAGCGCATCAGCCGCTGGTTGAGCAGCGCCGCGTTAGCGCCGTAGAACTCCACAATCGGCGTGAATCCCTGTGCCATGCAGCCTCCTTAATCCCAGGCCAGAACAGGTCGCACGGCAGCGGGCCGCGCTTGCATTTCAGGCACGATGACCCACACGCCAGCCGGCAGTACCGGACCGTATTCGGCCAGTAAGGGGTTGTGGCGCCAAAGGGTTTCTTCCGCCGCGTCGTCGCTACGCCCCAACTCGCGGTAGAGCAGCAGGTTGACCGAATCACCGGCAATACTTCGCACTTTACGCATTGACGAACTCCTCTAATTCCAGGGTCCAGGTCATGAGCATGGCGGTGCCGTCGTCGATCACATTGCTCTGGGTTTCTACGACTGAATTGATCCGCCACAGGCCCCAGTTGCGGCCAATGCCATCGACCAAAGGCAGAGGTGCCCGTGCGTTTTGTAGCGCGCGCAGTTCGTCCAATCGTTGCATGCCGATGGCGTACATCGCCGTGCCGCTGAACGTGAGTTTTTCCAGCTTTTGCCCGCTCTGTCGTGACAGGGATTTGCTGGCAATAATCGCCAGGTCGGTCCAGCCACCGTCGGTATTGCGCAGCAACGAGGAATAGGCAAAGCCTCGGGACAAACCAAAAATAAAGTCGCCGAGGACCATTTGTTGTCGCATCAATCACCTCCTGAAGGGTCAGCCAGTGCCGCATTGCGCCGAATGCCCAGAGAGTCGGTGACCATTGGCATGCACTGAAATTGCAGCGCCTGGATCACCTGGTTAACGACTTGCTGGGCATCGGCAGGGTTGACGCCGGTGATCTGGATGCTCGGAGCGAGGGTGACTTGCACGTTGTCCGTGCGCGCGGCATTGAGCTCTTTGCTCACCGCACCAGGCGCGGGCAGGCGATCATTTGCGCTGAACAATTTCTCGCCAAGCCAGGTGCCCGCTTCACTGCCGAGCAGGCCGCCAATTGCGCCACCGACGGCGGTGCCGACACCGGGAAAAATCAGCGTGCCGATGGCGGCACCGGCGGAGGCTCCGGCCCAGGCGCCACCGGCCGTGGTGAGGCCTGCACCGACAGCTTTGGCGTCACCGTTACGTACGCCCTGCACCACGTCCATAGCGGTGTCGACGTACTTCAGTGGGCCGAGGCGGCGGACGGCGGACGACTCCAGTTTGCTCATCGTGCTCCACACCCCTGAAGCAGGCATCTTGAGTGAACTGTAGGCCGGGGCCGGCAGACGTTCACGACTGGTGGGTTGAGCATGTGGCAGGGCGTCTCGGCGACCTTCGAACGGCATGGGCGCAAGCCCCCGTTCCAATGCCTCAAGCAGCCCAGGCGCGCTGCCCGAACTCATTCGCTGATAGGCAGTCTTTTTGTTGCGACTGTTCGTGCGGACCACGGGCGGCTGCAACCCTGGTGAAGTGGCACCTGCAAACCCAAGAGACTGCTGCTGGGGAAACCACCTCGAAAGGCGTTCGCCCACGCCATACAGCGACGCCACCAAACCACCACCTTTTACAAGTGAGCGCTTTGCGGCGGATGGCTTCGCTGCAGGCGTTTGCTTCTTGTGCGAGGTTTGAGACGTTTGTGTTGTTTGAGCCTTTCGTTCTGGATGAGACTTTTGTGTTGTTTGAGACTTTCGCGCTGGCTGAGACTTTTGTGTTGTTTGAGCCTTTCGCGCTGGCCGAGACTTTTGTGTTGTTTGAGCCTTTCGTGCTGGCTGGGACTTTTTTGCCGGCTGAGATTTGGGCTTTCTGGACTTCTGTCTCCCCGAAGACCCACCGCGCGCCGAGTCCCTGCTCGAAATTGATTTCTCGCCCGCCGTTGCACAGCAGCATGACTTGTCTTTTTCAAAGCCACCGTCCTGGAAAAACTTCCCGATCAAGGGAATCTTGCCAAGCGTCACATCCACCACGTTGCCTTTGAATCTGGAGGTGACTGTCTCCGCCAACCCCGAAATCACGGCCTCTGCCGTTTTGACCGTCTTGGCCCCGAGCGGCGAGTCGCCGGCCAAGTCATTGGCTTTATCCATCACCTCGGTCTTGGCCTGCAACCATGTCGCTTCCCCCAATATCGGCGCAGGTTCCAGTGTCTTAGTAAGACGACTTGCGCTTTCCGTGGTTTCCTTTCGTAAAACCGTTATCGACTTCTCCGAAGTGGCCTTTGTATCAAACGAAAGATGGGCATTCGAATATCGCTGCGCGGCAACCGGGTCGAGAGGTTGCCCGGCGCCCAGCGACATGGATTCACGGGTAAGGCGCAGATCTTCGGACCGGGTGGATGTGAATTCAGCAACCGTCTTCGATTCGCTGTGCTCCTCGGATTTCAACGGCTGCACATCAGCGGTCTTCAGTGTGGATAACGATGTTTCAAGCGCGTCCACACTCTCACGCAGTACCTGCAAGGACTGCGCGAGTTCGTTAAGCCTCAAGTCTGCATTGGCTAGCGCGAGGCCTATCTCCGTCGCGCTCTCGGGGACGGGTGGTGCCAAAGTGCCTGGATTGACGAGACTGGCATCATTTGCGCCATCTGCGCTGCCGAAAACGCCCTGACCATCCTTGGCCATGGCATACGCGAGCGAATACTTGTTTTGCATCCCGCTTACTCCTGTTTAACGCCAAGGCGAGTGATCGCAATGTCGTAGCGGCGCAATGCTTTGCCGGCGTCCCAGTCGAGGATCTCTGCCTCATTGACCGAGTAAATCAGCGGCACCACATCGAGGATTACTTCGATGTCGCGCTGCGAAAGAAGTCCGCCGGTTGATTTAAAAAATCGTCGATGCGCTCCTGCAGTTCCGTCCAGTCGGGTACGGTCAGGCCAGCGAGATCGGGGATCATCAGGCCGGTGCAGTGCGCGGTGATGAACTCGGCGCGTTCTTTGTTGGTGGCGAGCTTTTTCATCACCTTGGTGGCGCGCAGGGCGGGCATTTCCAGGGGTAGTTCGGTCAGGCTGCGACCGGCCGCGTCAAGGGCCAGCAACAGCTGGACAGGCTGATCGTGGTTCGCTTCTTCAGGCTGATCCAGGAAGAACGACGTAGGGCGTGTCGACATGTCATGTACGTACTGAGCGATGCTCACGTAGTCCGGGCGCTTGAGCTGGTCGAGTTCTTTTTCCGACAGGCCGGTGGCGAGTTTCGCCAGTTCAAAAAACTGGTCGTCCTCGTCATCACCGGCCCGAGCCAGCGCGTCTTTTTGCGCGGCGTAAAACAACGGCTTGAGTTGAATCTGCTGGATCGCCGCGCCAGTGTCGGCGGTGATCGGGGACAGCAGAATGTGCAGCGGTGGCATCCAGGCCATGGGGCAATTCCTTGTTAAGCATTTTTGAGGTTAAACACAGTCAATGTGGGAGCCGGGCTTGCCCGCGATGCAGGCGACTCGGTATGTCTGGTGCACCGAGGTGATGCCATCGCAGGCAAGCCAGCTCCCACATTGTCCGTGCCCGCTTCGCCTTTAAGGCATCAGCACCGCGCGGCGTGCATCGCCGAGAATGTCGACGCCGTTGAGCACGAACTTCTGGGTGCGCACGTCGATGTCGATCACCGAAATGCCGTTTTCCAGACGGTTGTAGGTACGGCAGGACAGTTCCAAAGTGGTGGTGACCTTGTCGCCCATCTTCAGCTTCGCCTCCTCCAGGGATTTGAGTTTGCCGCCGACCGTGTGGTAGGTGAAGTAGGTTTTGCCATCCTGATCCTGACCGGCTTCTCGCACGTTCAGCAGAATGTCGTCACCCAAGCGCACGCCCAGGGCCAGCATGATTTCCGGCCCGGCACCTTGCAGAACCAACTTGGCATTGAGCACCTTGCCGCTCTTGGCCATTTCTTCGGCGATGAAGCGCCCACCGGACATGGATTCCATGTCGAACTCGATCTTCGGCGGGGTGAACTCCTCTACTGTCGCGGACAACGGCAGGCCTTGAAGGGTGGCCGCAATGGCCTGTCTTACACGGTTGGTAAACATTAGAGAACGTCCTCCAGGAACTGCTCGATGATTTCATCGCGGGCATTGAGTTGATAAATCATGTGTTCGTTCGGCGCGTAGCGGCCGTAGTCGATGACGATGAACCAGGTGCCGTTCTTGTATTTCTCGACACTGTTCAATTCCGGGTGCAGGTACACGCTGCCGCCGGGAATGGTTTCGTCGGCCACCAGGGTTTGCAGCCAGTCGTTGATGCGCTTGACCTCCTGGTCCATGAACGACTTGGTGAGGTTCTTGGCCATGGCTTTCTGGCCGGCCTTGACCAGCTTGCGGCTGATGGCATCTTCCAGGCCGACGTAGCTGATGAACTTGCCGGTGAGGGAGCGGTTACCCAGCAGCGAAAAGCCGCCAAGGATAGTGCGCGCGTAGTAGCTCACGCCGTAACGGTTGAGCAGGTCGCCTTCGGTGGAGGTGTCGAGGATGTTGTACTCGACCACACGGGAAACGTCCTCGGCGAAGGTCACCTGGTTACCTGGGCTTTCCCACTGTTTGACCTTGGCCAGTGCAGCAATAGCCAGCGACGATGGCGACAGGAACACGTTTTTCTTCGCCGCCTTGGAGTACACCGACGGCATGTTGTGCACCAGCAGGCAGCGGTCGAAGCCGAGGTCGGCACCGCCCAGCTCGCCGCTGTAGGTCACTTGATCAGCGACCGAGACGTCCTTGCCGTCCAGCACCACACGGGCCTTGATGCGCTTGCCGAAGGAGGCGAACTCACCGGCCACAGCCTTGGTGCCGGTGAAGCCTGGGGCACCGATGATGGTCAGGTCTTCAGGGACACTGGCCAGTGCAGCCAGGCCCAGCTTGCGGCCGGTGGCTGGCTCGTTGCCGCCGATCACGTTATTGACGGTGTCGGCCGGGGTTGCGCCCTCCTCCACGATCACCACATAAACCGGCACTTTCACCACTTTGAGGATCTGGTACACCGCCTGAAACAGCGTGCCCGATTCGGCGCCGGTCGGGTCCAGCAGCGCCTGGGTGGTGAAGCTGTTGATGCGAAACGGCGCGTTTTTCGGAATCGACGCGTGGGCATTCGGCGCGGTGCCGACCAGGCCGATAACGTTGTCGCCCAGGCCACCCATGGCCTCGGGGGATTCAGTGGCATTCACGGTGATGCCGTTGTGCTCGAAGTTCAAAACCTCAGCCATGATTAGTCAGCCTTCTTGGGGGTGGAGTTAAGGACGCTGGTCAGTTCCAGGCGGCCGGCGGTGCGCAGGGCGGATGCTTCGACGTCGAGCAGTTCCAGCTCTTCGCCGGCGGTGGACCAATGGCCACCTCCGGTGGGGAATGGGATGAGGACGGTGTAGGTTTGGCGGTTGGCCATAGGTGGATCTCCGGGCATAAAAAAAACCGCAGGGCGGTTTTCGTGTGGGTTAGTTAGGGGTGAAGGACAATAGAAAGGAGCGCTGTATGTTTCCCGCTGCTTCGCCTATCGTTCAAGCTATCTGTGGCACTTCTGGTCGAAGTAATTCGTCAGGAAAGCCGATTTGCTCTGGCCAATCACGAAGAGCCAACCGATAACTTTGCAACTGCCGATACTGCTCGTCGGTCAATGTGGGTATACGCCCGGCATCAAGTTCATCCCTATGACGTGCCACCAACATGTCAGTCCGGGCCAGTTCGCTGTCTCGCCAAAAGCGCTCGCGCTGAACTTGCTGTTCAACATTAAGCCCAGGCGGATCTACGGCGGTTGGCTGGCCATTTTTTCCCGCAGTGATTTGCTTACCCGATGATTGCGCCTCAAGTAGTGCTTGACGCAAATCCTCGGAAATTTCTATCGCGTTTTTTGGCAACTGATCGCCATAAATATCGTCGTCATAAAAAGCCGAGGTCACCGCACAAAAGAAAACAGTCATGTTTACTCTCCAATAGCCCAAAGTCGGTAGATACGTACTCCAGCATCATTTGAATATACAAAACCAGAAGCACCGTTATAACTTGAGCCCTCGACACTGTAGGCAGGGGACTGAGGACCAATACCGCTACCCAATCCTAGAATGGGCTGAAAAGTTGCGGTGCGGAAAGAGGTTGGATAGGTAATAGTCCATGGCACTGCAACACCAGAAACATGCGTAACTGTGAATTCGCACCATTGCAGAATTTGCCCATTGAGCAAACGTGCCCAGCCGTTCTTCCCTGAGGACTTCATCACCGCTTTAATGCGGCCAGCCTCGACATTGTCGACTCGAAAGACAATGTCGGAACCCGCTTGCGGGATACCACCTTCGGCGAACATGCCGGTATCGCCATCCTCGGCAAACGAGTAACCGGAAACGCTCGAAGAGTCGCTCTGGTTCGGAGGCCCTTTCGGTGCACGAACCCCTTTAAGTATTTGAAGCGCTCCCGATGTGTGTTTGCGCATCAACATATCGCCATCAGCAAACAACTCGATCTGACCATCACCGCTACTGAACAACCCAGTATCAGTGTCAAAAACAAACCCACAACTGTTCGGGTTTCCGGGTCCGCCTGTTCCTACCTTACCTATAAGCATTCCGGTCATTTGCCCACCCGAAAGGGAGAGCTTTTTTGCAGCAGTTGCGTTTACTGTGCTCTGAACAAATGCCGTATTAGCAACTTTAGTGTCATTGCTTTCGGGGGTAGCAGTGGGAGTCGTCGCACCTGGCAGTACCGCGTTCAGAATGGTTGATTTGGCGGCTCCGAATCGGGCCAACTCGGTAGAGTCGGACATGAGCAGAAGTTCACTGCCGGCTTGGGGCAACGTGCCTTCCGTCGCAAACAAACCGGAATCACCATCAACGCCAAACGCGTAGCCCATGTCAGATGCGTCATTGGTCGGAACACCTTTTTTAGAGCGAACACCCGCGGAAGCAATCAATGGTCCCGTCATTGTGTCGCCGGCCTTTGATACCTTTGCGGCCAGCGCACTTTTCATATCGTCTTTGGTCGGAGCATCAAGAATGCCGCTTTCTGCCAAGGTCGTCGGGTTCGTACCGGCCGTGGCCCGACCATACTTATCGACAGTGAGGCTCTTATAGGTGCCCGCTTTAATACCGGTTCTGCCAACCAGTATTTCAAACACCAACGCCGTAGAACCGAGGCTTATCGGCCCATTCGTAACCAAGACCCAAAGAGAATCACCCAGTGCGGTGCCCTCCTCGACCATAACCGTCAAACCCGGCGTCACTTTCGCGCTATTGTCAGCGTCGGAAGCGCGGAACCAGGCACCATTGGCGGCTACATAAATGCCGTTGTCCCTCGATTCAGCCTGGCCAGTCACCAACACCCGTTGACCCGCGACAACTGCAACTCCATCAATTTGCTGTGCACCACTCAATGTGATGTTTGCGGTCGAAACCACGCGTACCGATTGCTTGCCGTCAAGCTTGGCCAACTCATCAGCCACATAACCGATCACCCAAGCCCGCGTCGCCTTGACCACCGTGTCATCAATCAACAACGTCACCAGCGATGCATTACTCGTCTCGAAAATCGACCGAATATAAAACTCTTTCCCCGAACCAGAAGTTGCCAGAACCGGCTTGAAAGACTCCGGGTACTTAACGATTGCGTAAAGCACCCCGGTGTCCGTCCAAAGCCCAGCCTCACGCACATACCAGCCACCCACCTCGGGTGGAATAGTCACTTCAGCCAGCAACCAGCTTGGATTTTTTTCATCCTGAAACAACGCATTCAATGGCCCGCGCCACACTTCACGTTTCAGCGCTTTTGCAGTGGCGTCGGGGTTGTAGACAGAGCCATTGCCATCGCCCACCGAAATTTGCGCGAGTTTGATCGGCACGCCCGCAGCCTTGCAGGCAGTTTCATAAGCAATCCCTGCGTTGGTCAGCAAGGTATAAAAGTCGGCCATTTAGGACCCCTGTGGATAGATAGTGACGGTTTCGACGCTGTAGAAGCCGGCTGCCAAAAAGGCCATGCCGGACGCTTCAAGCCCCTCGATAACAATCGGATAGATAGTGGTCAGCTCACCGCAGACAGTCGCAGCGCCGACTGAATGGCTACCAAACGCGCTCAACCCGACCGTGACGGTGAAAATGTCACGCTCGCTTTTGGCCTCTGCTAGACGCAGATCCAGCCTCGCGTCGATTTCTTCGCTGTACGGCAGTTCGGAGTAAGCCCTGATGGAAAAACTGAAAGGATTACCTCGCGGCGACTGCTCATACCAGGCCCTTACCTCAGGGATCAGTTGCAGGCCTTTGGCAGCATTTTCGAGTGCTGTACGGGTACCGGCCTGTCGAGCGGTTGGCCAGGCGAGTTTTACCGTCGCACGCTTTTCAGCCCCGGCGGCAGTAGAACTCCATTCGTTCACGCCACGATCCGCTGCGAGATAAGGTAAAAAATCCGTAGGCGTTTGCGGGGGGTCCATCAACGCGGGGATCGGTGGGGTTA